>CANCGR010000109.1 GCA_947377625.1 Gammaproteobacteria bacterium
GTCGCGGTGGATCAACTCGTGATCCCCTTCGTAACCGAGGATGCTGAATATCTGTTCGCTGGATTTGCCCAAAATAAGCACGGTTTCATCATAGTCGTAATTAACCAGACCATTTGCCACCGCCTTGCCGCTTTCGTCGTGGCAGGCCACCAGGTCGCCACGTTTGAACTGGCCACTGACTGATTTCACACCCACTGGCAGCAGACTCTTGCCGGAGCTGGTCAGCACTTTCACAGCCCCTTGGTCGAGCACTAAAACGCCTCTCACTTGCAGATGACTGGCGAGCCATTGCTTGCGGGCTGCAATTGGTTGTTTTTCCGGCAACAACAGCGTGCCCAGAGCTGCACCACTGTGCAGCGCCGTCAGCACATCTGGTGAACTGCCATGCACGATGCACGTAGCCGTGCCGGAACGTGAAGCCAGGCGAGCTGCACGGATCTTGGTAAGCATGCCTCCTTTGCCCAGCGCGCCACCGCCGCCGGCCACTGCCATCAGCATTTCATCACTGCTGCTGGCTTCGCTGATCAATTTGGCTTCGGAATTGTTGCGAGGATCGGCATCGAAAACCCCTTGTTGGTCCGTAAGGATTACCAGCACATCGGCATTGATGAGATTGGCTACCAGTGCAGCGAGGGTGTCATTGTCACCAAAACAGATTTCATCGGTAACCACAGTATCGTTTTCATTGATGACCGGAATCACCTTCATATCGAGCAAGGCGCGTAGCGTTGAGCGCGCATTCAGATAACGTTTGCGGTTGGAAAGGTCATCGTGAGTCAGCAGTATCTGGGCAGTGTGTTTGCCGAATTTTTTGAACTGGGATTCATAGGCCTGGATCAAACCCATCTGGCCCACCGCAGCAGCCGCCTGCTGCTCATGGATGGCAGTGGGTCGCCCTGGCAGACCCAAGCGGCTAACGCCCTCTGCGACGGCTCCTGAAGACACCAGCACCACATCCAGTCCTTGGTCCTGCAATTGGCAGATCTGTTTGCCCCAGCGGGCGATGCTGTCGATGTTGAGCCCTTTGCCATTGTCGGTCAGCAAGGAGCTACCAATCTTGATCACCCAGGTACGGGCTGTCTTGAGAAGATCGCGGTTACCCATCGTCTAATCCCGGTATTCCACTTCCACGTCCAGATTGTCGTCATCAATGTCATCATCATCCTTGTTGTTGCGCTCACGCCAAAGTGCACGTGCACGCTCAATGCTCTGACGGATTTCGTATTGCATTTGTTCTTGCACTTTCTGGTCGTGGGCCCGGTAGTCTTCGTCCTCACGCAGCAAACGCTTCTGCTCGTTGATCGACTCCATCAAGGCTTCACACAATTCGCGCGTACCTGCACGCTCAACCGCCGAGATGGCATAGACGCGGCCGGTCCAGTTCAGGGCTTCCACGATGTGCTCCTGCATGGCCTGTCGCTCATCAGCAGGCAGCAAATCCATTTTGTTCAGCACCAACCAGCGTTCGCGCACAGACAGAGTCGGAGAGAACTGTTCCAGCTCGCGGATAATGACTTCTGCAGATTCAACAGGATCACTCTCATCCGGCGGGAATACATCAACCAGATGCAGCAACACCCGGGTGCGGGCCAGATGTTTGAGAAAACGGATACCCAGCCCGGCCCCTGATGAGGCACCCTCGATAAGACCGGGAATATCGGCCATCACAAAACTGCTCTCTTCGCCCACGCTGACCACGCCCAGATTGGGCACCAGCGTGGTAAAAGGATAATCGGCCACTTTCGGACGCGCGGAAGAGACAGCCGTTATCAGTGAGGATTTGCCGGCATTGGGCAAGCCCAACAGCCCTACATCGGCCACCAGTTTCAGCTGCAGCTGCAAACGACGTATTTCACCCGGCTTGCCTGGTGTGGTTTTGCGCGGGCTGCGATTGACGCTGGATTTGAAGCGCGCATTGCCAAGCCCGCGAGCGCCACCTTGCGCCACCAGCAAGCGCTGGCCGGGGTTGACCAAATCACCCATCAGTTCCTGGGTATCGGCTTCATAGACACTGGTGCCTACTGGCACCCTTACCAGCAAGTCATCGCCACCCAGACCGGAGCAATTGGTTTTGCCACCCCGCTCGCCCGCTTTGGCGCGATAACGCGGCTCAAAACGGAAATCGACCAAGGTATTGAGACTGTCATCGGCGACCAGATAGATGCTGCCGCCGTCGCCGCCGTCGCCACCATCGGGACCGCCCTTGTCCATGAATTTCATGCGCAGGAAACTCAGACAGCCATTGCCGCCGTTACCTGCTTCCACAATGATCTCTGCTTCATCGACGAATTTCATGACATCCCAATATTAGTCCGCTAACTCATGTTCATGGAAAGCGTAAATAAAAAAAAACCCTGTAGAACAGGGCTTTTTTTAGTCGTGTGTTCGATTTTAAGCGTTTGCTGCTTCCGCAGCCTCAATGCTCACGAACATGCGTGCACGCGGGCCTTTGATTTCAAACTTCACGGCGCCGGTGGCTTTGGCAAACAAGGTATGATCCTTGCCAATGCCAACATTTTCACCCGCATGGTATTTGGTGCCACGCTGACGCACGAGAATGTTGCCAGCCAGCACTACTTGACCGCCGAACCTTTTCACGCCGAGGCGTTTGGATTGGGAATCGCGGCCGTTACTGGTACTACCGCCTGCTTTCTTGTGAGCCATTGTCTACTCCTGAAACTTTCTCTTAATCTGCGTCAATCAATCTGCGTCAATCAATCTGCATCGCTAAAGCTGTGTCGCTGATCAGGCACTAATGCCAGTGATCTTTACTTCAGTAAACCACTGTCTGTGGCCCTGCTGTTTACGATAATGCTTGCGACGACGGAATTTGATGATTGTTACTTTGTCAGCACGGCCATGGCTGATGATTTCAGCAGTGACTACGCCATTGGCGATATAAGGCGCGCCAATTTTTACATCGGTACCTGAGCCTGCCATCAGCACTTTGTCAAAGCTGATGCTGGCGCCGGTTGCTTCTTCGATTTTATCCAGCTTCAGCACTTCGCCTTCAACTACACGATGCTGCTTGCCGCCACTTAAAATTACTGCGTACATAACCCGCTCCAATCCTGGCCGAATGGGCCTTTGATGGTCTGTCTGATGGTCTTTCTATGAGTCTTTCTATAGGTCTTTCGATGAGCCAATCCAAAGTCGATCTGGATCATTCACAGGCCCATTTAATGAGCCCCTTGCGAAGGGCGGCGATTGTACGGAAATACACCCCGCAGGCGCAACCCTTGTTTTCATCAAGCTGGGAATTCGGGGCTAACAGGCGCCCGCTCCGTGGAAAGCATGTGAAGAACCCGGCACTTCCGTTGAATTGGCCGGGTGCAGACAGTAGGATGCCGAACTCTTTCCCGGCACCCCGGGCCGTGCCGGCCCCAGTCAGCCTACAGGTAACCCATGGTCAAGCATATCCATGCCATTGTGGCGGATGATTTCGCTGCCCTTAATCGCAAAGTCGTATCGCAGTTGCACTCGCAGGTTCCCCTGATTGAGAGCATAGGCCATTACATCATCGAAGCCGGCGGCAAACGCATGCGCCCTACGATGGCGCTGCTGTGCGCCAAGGCACTCGGCTATCAAGGTGATCGACATGTTGATCTGGCGACCGTCATCGAGTTTCTGCACACCGCCACGCTGCTGCATGATGATGTCGTCGACATGTCGGAAATGCGCAGAGGCCGACCCACCGCCAATGTGAAATGGGACAACCCCTCCAGCGTATTGGTCGGCGATTTCATTTATTCCCGCGCTTTTGAGTTGCTGGTCAGCATCGGCAGTATGCCGATCATGGATGTCATGGCCTCCACCACCAACAGAATTTCTGAAGGCGAAGTACTGCAGCTGTTTCACAAGAAAAATCCCGACACCACCGAAGCCTCCTATTTGCAGGTGATTCGCAACAAAACTGCGATCTTGTTTGCTGCAGCCTGCAGCACTGCAGCCATACTGGCGGGCGCCTCCACGACAATTCAGCAACAACTGCACAACTACGGGCTCGAAGTCGGCATGGCCTTTCAGCTGATTGATGATGTGCTCGACTACGAGGGTACTGGCGCCGCGCTTGGCAAGAATGTGGGCGACGATCTGGCGGAAGGCAAACCAACAATGCCGCTGATCTTCATCCTGCAGCACGGTTCAACCAGTGAGCGGCAGCTCGTCACTGAGGCGATACAGCACGGAGGCCTTGGCAAACTGGAGGAGATCATCGCCATCGTAAAAAGCTCCGGCGCACTGACCCATACCCGCAAGCTGGCTCAACAACGCATCAATGGCGCGCTTGGCAATCTGGCGCACATTCCTGCTTCGCCGTTCCGGCGTGGGCTTGAGCTGGTGGCAGATGCGGCCATCAATCGCAGTAACTGAACAACACCACAACAAGGGTGGATGGAGACTTCCACCCTTTACGCCGCGAGTCTCACTGCGCCGGCTCAATCACCAGCAAAGCACCATTCCTTTCTTCCGTGAGCACATAGATCAAGCCGTCAGGGCCTTGTTGCACATCGCGAATACGCTGATGCAGGTCTACCAGCAAACTTTCGCGCTTCTGCTCGCCCTCACTGTTGAATTCAATGCGTTCGATATGGCCGGTGCCTGGGACGCGCCCTTTCATCATGCCGCCCACGAACAGGTTGTTCTTCCACTGTGGAAAACGCTCGCCGGTGTAGAACATCATGCCGCTGGTCGCAATCGACGGCACCCAGATCAATTCCGGCAGCAACACCCCTTCCATCACAGGTACTTTGGAAACGCGTGAGCCATCGTAATCACGGCCGAACGACACCAGCGGCCAGCCATAATTGCCGCCTTTGCGAATGATATTGACCTCATCGCCGCCTTGCGGGCCATGCTCGCTGGCCCACAGGTCGCCGGTTAAAGGATTGTAGGTAATGCCTTCGATGGCTCGGTGGCCCATCGACCAGATTTCCGGCAAATAGTCTTTATTGCCAACATAGGGATTGTCGGCAGGAATGGTGCCATCGTCATTGAACCGCATCAATTTGCTGATATCGCTGTGCGGATTTTGCGGATTAACCGGATCGCGGCGGAACGGCGATGACATGAACAACTTGCCGTCCGGTGCAAAGCGCAAACGTGAGCCAAAGCCGCCTTTGACTGATGACCAGGCGTCTGCCACAAATATATCTTTCACTTCTGTCAGCGCGGTTTCTGCTTCATTCAATCTGCCGCGCCCCATGGCCATCGTCGAGTAATAGTCCTCACCCTTGGGCGGCTTGCCGCCTTTGACATAAGTGAAATAGACAAGCCGGTTATGTGCAAAATCCGGATGCAACACCACATCCATCAAGCCGGCGGTGGCACCTTTGGCAACCTCGGGAATTCCGCTCACCGCCTTGTCTTCCAGCTTGCCTGCACGTATCAGCCGCAAATTACCGGATGCTTCCGCTACCAGAATATTTTTGTCAGGCAGAAACGCCATGCCAAAAGGATTTTTAATGCCTTTCGCAAATACCGAAACTTTGATTTTTGCCGCCGGGGAATAGGTGTCATAGAACCAAGGCCCATCGCCCAGCGAATTTTGCTGGGCCACAACCGGCATGCCTGCAAACAACAACGCCAGAATTAACAGACTGCAATTACGTCGCATGCGATACATCCTTTGGGAATTTTTTCCCGAATAGTTTGTTGGCAAGAAATACGAAATCAGCTTTGAGGCGGCGCAGGCCAAAATAAAGCCCGAGCAAACTCGTGCCCAGCCCGCCGCTCAACAACACCAGCATGCCGATGTCCCACAATGGGCGTTTGTGATACCAGAACGCAAAATCAAGGCTGTGCAAGCCGTTATACAACCAGCGTTCCAGCCGGCTCCACTTGTGGATCAGCGACAACAATTTGCCACGCTGCGGATCCACATACAGCCAGCTTTGGTCGGGGTCGTCGAACTTGATGCGCAGTACCGGCAACGGCAGCTGGTTGCCGCGTGAGTAATAATAATCGTCGTAATCAGCCAGCACTGCGCTTTCAGTAACACTGGCCTCGGTAACGCCTGCATCCAGTGTCGAGACCAGCTCTGCAGCATCAAAACTCTTGTGCAAAATGCCGGTCTGCGCATCCACCATCAGCGACGCGGACTGCAACTGACCGTTGATGTTGTAGGGCTGATGCAACCTGTCTCGCTTGGCGGTGAGCTCTGCGTTGGCGGGGACAAAGTCGGCGATGAAATAGGGGACACCCAGCACGCGGGCAAATTC
The DNA here is from genome assembly GCA_947377625.1 of Gammaproteobacteria bacterium. Lineage (GTDB taxonomy): Bacteria > Pseudomonadota > Gammaproteobacteria > Pseudomonadales > Pseudohongiellaceae > CAILUG01. The sequence goes on from CANCGR010000109.1 coordinate 6,219, forward strand.
AAGCTGTTTGACCGGCACTCCTGTTGCTGACTGCAATGCCGCCGCATCAGGCAAAGGGAATTCCTGCAGCTTCAGCTCACTGCCGGTCAATATGTCTGGTGACACTTTTAAACTTCTGACATTGGTCCACGCCCACGGCTCCATTGATACCAGGCCGCTGAACACCCAAGTCAACGTCACAATGCCAAACACGGTTCCCAGAATGTAATGCCAGCGCATCAACCCTTTATAGGGTATCGCGCGCTGCAAATTGAAAGGACGCACTTTGCGGAACTGCACAAGGCCAAGACACAGACCGAGCAGCGCGACGACACAACCGATCCCGGATGACCACACCACGACCGTAGTCCACAGCCGCTGGTTGTCACGCAAGCTTTCAAAGTAGAGCCAATGAGGAATGGTGCCAAGCCACGCAAACAGACGGCTTTGTCTGGTGGTATAAGTGCTTACCCTGGCAGATTTGGAAGAAACGTAGACTTCAGTGCGCGCGCCATCATCGACAACAAACTTGTACAGCGGCAAGTCGCGGCGCACCGTGAAAGTCCACTGGTCAGTGTGTTCTTCCAGAGTTTGCTGCAAATGAAACGCAGAGGCAGGAATAGCAAGGAACCGGCTGGCCAGCTCAATGCTCTGCTCCGGCGTAAGTGGCTGCATCAACTCGCCGGTGTCGGCATAAACAAAAGTGTTGTTGTAGCCTGGGTCGCCAAATTCATAGACAGGCCTTCCCAATATCGTGCGCATAAGCGCAGCAGGCGGCTCATAACCAGCCACTGATGCCGCTTGGGCCGGTGCAAATTTGACTTGGGAAAGATCCAGCGGCTCAGCGCCGGCCACCTGCATATCATCGGTGACTTTCGGCATGCCGCCGGTATAAATCATGAAAAATCCCGACACAAACCACATCACAAAAAACAGGCTCAGCGGTATGCCGATGTAGCGGTGGGTCAAGATCAGAATATTTTTGAAAATACGCACATGCTTACACTGGGGGTCAGGTGTGACATTCACTTGCCGCGAGTGTACTACAATTTTTCAGGAAGTTTTTTCAGGACTCGCCGGTACCACAGGATAAATCCCGATACATAGAGCAAGGCCGGCAACAGCCCCAGTATCATCCACAGAATGTTGGCCCACAGTGCATCGCGAAAACGCCCAAAGTGCATACGAATCAGAAACAACAACCAGGCATCCGGGCGTTCGCCGTCATCCGTGTTGTCGTCCATCCAGTCAATCACGGCATCAAACGGCTCGGGCCAGGCAAAATAGATCGAGGTCAGCCCCCACACAAACAGCAGAAAAATGGCCCAGAATCCGGCAAAATTGTGCAACTGCCACAAAAA
>CANCGR010000110.1 GCA_947377625.1 Gammaproteobacteria bacterium
CGGTAAACTCGGTAGGTATCGCTTCTATCTCGTTGCGCGGTTTTGGCCCTAACCGCAGCTTGGTACTGATTGATGGTCATCGCCCTGTGCCGATCAACCCCTTGATGGTAACGGACATCAACGGCGTTCCTTCAGCACTGCTGCAGCGCGTTGAAACCATCACTGGTGGTGCGTCGGCTGTATACGGTGCGGATGCCATTGGTGGTGTCACCAACTTTATCCTGCGCGACAATTTCCAGGGTTTTGAACTTGACGGTCAATACGGCAAAACCGAAGCAGGCGACGGTACTGAATACCGTGTTTCTGCCGTAATGGGCGCCAACTTTGCTGATGGCAAAGGCAACGTCACCATGGGCCTTGAGCAATACAGTCGCGGTGCAGCAATGCAGCGTAATCGCGACTTCTACACAGATTACTGGCACAACCCGGCGACACCAGGATTTTTCGGTGCCACCCTTCAGGGCGTAAACGGCGCTAACCTGGCTCCTACCTTTGTACCCGGTACGTTCACCAACAACTACTACACCAAAGCGGCGTTGAATGCTCTTTACGGCGGTGTCAGTCCTTTGTCAGCCACCACCCCTGCCGCCCAGCTCCCAACACCCGGCATCGTTTTCAATCCCGACGGAACCTTGTTTGTCCAAGGCAGCGCATTTTCCGAGTCCAAGGCCAAGATCCCTGTCGACGGCTATGAATACGCCAAACAAACCGTCCTTAACAACCAGGTCGCTACCAACACAGCCACCAATGATGTTCTGAAATGGAACAACCTTGATGCCTTTGCCAGTGCTCCGCAAGACCGTTGGTCTTTCTTTGGTTCAGGCAAGTTCCATATCAATGACAAAGTGACAGCATTTGCCCGTACCACCTTTGCAGAAAGCACCACTCGCACCCTGTTGTTTGGTACCAGTGCCGTAGGCGGATGGGAAACCTACATCCCTTACGATCCAAACCTCGACAGCCCGATCAACCCGACTTTGAACTACAAAGATCCGGCTGTGCTGTCTGCGATCCTTGCCAACCCTGCTGCCTATGCCAACCCGAACTTCAAAGCTACCGGCACAGTTGGCGCGCATTTCCCGGTACCAACCCAAATGGCTTTCTTGCTGAACTCGCGTCCAGTGCAGAATGCCGTATGGCAGCCCAACTGGAACCCTAAATCCAGCTTGCCACCACGCAATACCTACAACACCAACGAAGTCTGGCAAGTTGAAGGCGGCCTGAACATCGACCTGCCAATCAAGGACTGGACCGCTGAGTTGTACTATTCGCATGGCCAGTCCAGCACCTACAACGTTGCCGGTGGCAACTTGTCGTTGGCTCGCTATCGCACAGTTACCAACTATCCTGACTACGGTCGTGGCGCCGTCGGCACGGGCAACAGCTTCTATGCAGTAGGCACTACCGCTGCCAATGCACAGATTGTTTCCACTGTCAGACCAGCCTTCGGTAGCGGTGACTTCACCTGTACCAGCGGTTTCTATGACACCTTCTTCGGTGGCGACAAACCGTTGTCACAAGATTGTTACAACGCTGTTAACGCACAGCTGCAAACCCGTACCCAGAACCAGCAAGACATCATCGAAATCAACTTGCAAGGTGGCTTGGTGAACTTGCCTGCCGGTGAAGTACGTATGGCAGGTGGTTTCCAGGGACGTCGCAACAAAGCCCAGTTCAACCCTGACATCCTTCAGTCGTCAGATTCTTTCACTGACCAGGTTGTAGGCGTTTATCCAACTGGTTACCTGGATGCCAGCACTGCAGTAAAAGACTACTACGTAGAAGCTTTGGTTCCGATTGTGTCCGGAATCAAAGGCATCAAACGTCTGGAACTGGAACTTGGCGCTCGCTATTCTGATTACCGCGAAACCGCTGCCCAAACTACCTGGAAAGCACTGGCGAGCTGGGAAATCACTGACTATGCACGTATCCGTGGCGGTTTCAACCGCGCTACCCGCGCACCAAACCTTGGCGAATTGTTCCTGAACGTTCAGGAAGTCTTCACCGTTGGTGGCAACAGCTTCGGCGATCCCTGCTCCGTACGTGCCAACGCGCCGTTTGGCGCTGGCGGCAATGACTTTGCTACTGACCCAATCCTGACCGGCACTGAAACTGCTCCTACCCTCGCTTCCGGCCAAACCAAGGCTGGCGCCAACAGCGCCTACCTGATTTGTCAGGCTCTTATGGGCGGCGCAGGTAGTGCTGCAGTCAAACAGTATTACAACAACGGTACTGACGTGGTGGCACAGGGTGCCGGTGGCGCCTTCAACTGGGTGCTGCAGAAAGGTAACCCACTGCTGAAATCTGAAACTGCCGATACCTGGACCTTGGGTGCTGTTTTCAAATCACCTTGGGATAACCGTTGGTTGAAAGGCCTGACGGCAAACTTCGATTACTACAATGTAGAAATCAAAGACGCCATCATGCTGTATTCACTCGACTACGCCGCTTACCGTTGCTACGGCTCCAAAATTGTTTCTACTCCGGCTGAAGCAGCAATACAGGCTGCAACTCTCGGCTGTCAGTTGACACAACGCGACCAGCGTACCGGTGGCGCCCTCAACACCCAAGTATCTTTTGACAACCAGGCTACCATCAAGACCTCTGGTCTGGACGTTGGCGTCAACTGGTTCTCCAGCATGGGTGACTTGGGCTTTAAAGCACCAGGCAGTCTTGCCCTCGGCTTAACAGCGACGATACTGGACTCCTACAAAACCAAGCAATCTCCTCTCTCCATTGACGTAGAAACTGAATGGAAAGGCTCGCTTGGTCCTAACTTGTCCGGCACCAACGGTGGCGCATACGATTATCGCCTTGGCGGTAACATCACCTACATTCTGGACAACTGGAGTGTGTCATTGCGTTGGCGTCACCTGCCGGGCGTTTTCTCGGCTGGCTATGCTTCGCAGCAGGCAATCAAGCAGAACAATGCCGCAGTAGCCGCTGGAGCAGCTGGTACGATTCTGTCCTATGCACCAACTACAGAAATCGAGACCGACAGTTACGACCAATTCGATTTGTCGGCTAACTGGACTATCGACAAAACCTGGACTGTGCGTGGTGGTGTCACCAACTTGTTTGCCGTAGAACCGCCAAACGTTGCCAGCACTGCTGGTCGTCCATCACCGTCTCCTCTGAGCGTTTGTAACGGCGCTCCGGGTTGCGTTAACCCAACCAACTACAGCTTGGGTACAGTTGGCGGCTTCAACGGTGGTTACTATGACACCTTGGGGCGTCGCTGGTTCGTGGGTGTAAAAGCCACGTTCTAAGCAGCACTGTAAGGTTGTAACAAAATAGCGGCGGGCTCTTCGGAGCCCGCCGTTTTTTTTGTGCCGGCAAATCTTCTCAAACTGTCGAGATCGCCTCGCTGAAGGCAGCTGCATGCACGAGAGCGATGTGGGCGAATGTGCTTCGAATATGGATTCTTCGCATTCAAAAGTTTTTGCGTCAACCAGGCTCCTTCTGCCCCGTTATTAGCTGCAAGCGAATGCAACGGCCGGCACTCTCGCTTGAATCATTCAATTCAACCGAAACGCATCACGGAGTCAGCAATCATGAAGATCACAACAATCGCGAGTGTCATTGCAACAGCGGCATTAATGGCGGCATTTGTGCCTGCAAGTTCAGCGCAATCCAGCAATGCCAATGCTCAGAAAAGTATTGAAGTCATTACCATCGTCGGCAAACGTCAGGCACCCACCGTGGCAACGGCATGCGTACACGAAGTGATGGCGCAGACCTCTGCTACCCGCAGTCGAGCTGGCGCTGCCGATTTCAGCGAAGCAGCCCAAGCTACTCACAAAACCAGCATGCTTGGCTTGCGCCAAGCCATCAAGCACTGCATCGAGCAAGCTGCTGCTCCGGCCGAAACGCAAAGTTGAATCACTACACTGCCGCAAGGATTAACGCCACACAGGGACGTGCTGCAACATTGTCAGGGATGATGTCCGTCCGCGTAATTCTTTTCGCCCACGTTCACGCGCAGTGACATCAGGCGATTCTGCAGCGGCGGCAACGGACAAGTGGCGAAGTCATTGAACGCACACGGCGGGTTGTAGGCCTTGTTGAAGTTCAACCGCACAACACCGTTCACAGGCATCGGCACATACATGAAGCGGCCAGCACCGTAGGTTTCCTTGCCACTTGTTGCATCCGCAAACATGACAAACAGCTCAGTATCGCCCGGTTCTTCAAGCACTGCGTCGAGGCGATATTCCTTGCCGTCTTTCCAGAACACCAGCGCACCCGGCGCCTGCATCTCTTCGACCATACCAAGGATGTTGACGATGCGCACCGACTTGCCGGGCTGATAAGGTTCGAAACGTGCGTTGAACACCCAACTGTCGTCTGCGGAAAAATATTGCAGGCCTTTGAACTGCCGACGAGCCGGATTCTCTGTGTCACGCACGCGCACGCCCAGCTTGCCGGCACGTTCAATAAGAAAAAATGTAACACTACCACTGGTCAATAGCGTGGGTTCACCCTGCGTGTCGGCGACCAGTTCGATCTCGCTGACAGGCGCGAGCGCATGCATGACACCAGCGCCCTTGTGCGCAATGAAACGAACTCTGTCACCACTGACAACGAAGCTGCCCGCCTCGCTCGCTAGCGCTGGATTATCCAGACGCAATGCATTCGACTTCGCGCTGCCGAAAGTATTGGCGCCAGGCTTCAACCAATACAGCCCTGTGAGCGTGAGCCAGCCTGATTCGCTCGTCAGCGAGGCAAGGCGCTGCGCCTGCCATTGCATGAGCTGTGCGCGCTCCTGCGCGAGCTCGGCAGCGCTTGGCGCGGGTGGCTGTGCAGCTGTGATGGTAGTCGACAGTACGCACAGCGCCGTGAGTGCACCGGCGGTGACAAATGCTTTGAAGTGTCTGCTCATGTCGTTTGCTCCACAGAGTGCACATATTGCCACATCAACTACTGCTCGATATTTATTGTGCAAGGTACAGAAAGCATAAAGCCTGTTTTCATATAAGTCAGTGTAGGGGGTTAATCGCTGCATACAGTTTTTAAAAAAAATTGATAAATTGACTCCCTGCCCTTCAAAAAATGAACAATCACGCCCCGGTATATGTCATGCAAGACTCACTATTCACTGAGGTTGTCGCTGTAACCGCGAAGCCAGCCAAAAAAGCTGCCAGCAGAGTCGTGGCTGTCACACCTGATCCGGAGCTGATCACGCTGGCTGCCGCATTGCCCGCCACACTGCGGCTTGGCACTTCGTCATGGAGTTATCCCGGCTGGGCTCATCTGGTGTGGGATCGTGAGTATCCAGAAGCAACGCTGTCGCGTCATGGGCTGGCGGCGTATGCGAAACACCCGCTACTTCGCACTGTCAGTATTGATCGCAGTTTTTACCGGCCGCTCGATGTTGCGCAGTTCGCGGGTTATGCGGCGCAAGTGAGTGATGATTTCCGTTTCGTTGTGAAGGCACCAAGCCTGATAACGGATGCGATGCTACGCGATGAATCCGGTCACGGCCTGCGGCGTAACACCTGCTTTCTTGACGCCGAACTGGCAGCGCAAGTCTTCATCAAGCCAGTCATGCAAGGGTTGGGGCACAAATTGGGCGCCATGGTGTTCCAGATTAGCCCACTGCCACTCACATGGCTGGAACGCATGCCGGAATTGATCGATCGTCTGCATGCTCTGCTCACGACCATACCCGATCTGCGCACCAATGCGCCCGATGGCGTAGTGGCGGTGGAAGTGCGCGACCCAGCATGGCTGACGCCACGCTTCGTGCAGGCACTGCGAGACACCGGCGCCACTTACTGCATGGGCTTGCACGCCAAGATGCCGCGCATCGCTGACCAACTGCCGATTCTGCGCGCGCTCTGGCCCGGGCCGCTGGTGTGTCGCTGGAATCTAAATCCACTGCACGGTGCTTACGGCTATGAAGATGCACAACGCCAATATGAACCTTACGACAAACTGCAGGACCCTGACCTGGAAACTCGCTCGGCACTGGCCCGTGTGATCGCGGGTACTACAAGTGCGGGCCAAAACGCGTATGTGACGCTAAGCAACAAAGCTGAGGGATGCGCACCGCTGTCGGTAATCGAACTGGCGCAGGCGGTGCGTGGGGCGGGGGCCTGAAAAAAACAGGAGCCTTTTTTCAATGCTTCGAAGAGGACAGGTTCGACCGGCCTACTCTTTGGTCTTGGTTGCTGCCGGTGAGGCCGATGACTTTACGGGCAGCATGCGCACCAACGTATTGTCCTTCATGAAGGAGTGATGAAACAGCGCTGCCGCCGTATGCAGGGCGATCATGAAATAGCCCAGTGTTCCGACCCATTCGTGCACTTCCCCCACCGTATTGGCAAAAGCGCGGTCTTTCGCGACTAGCACAGGCAGTTGCAGCCCGAAAAAAAACACATCATGACCCTCAGCACTGAGCAGCACCCAACCAATCACGGGCATGACCAGCATGAAGCCATAGAGGGCAACGTGCATAAAGACGGCCAGTTTGTGTTGCCAGTTGACCAGCGGGGGCTCAATGCCGGGTGTGGGCTGAACAAAGCGCAAGCCCAAGCGCAGCACGACCAGAAACAGAATGGAAAGACCCAGCATCGTATGCCAGCGTTCAAACATGGCACCGGTGGGTGTGCGACCGTATGCCTCGTGCAACTCGATACAGGCATATGCCCCGCCCAGCAGCAGTGCCATTATCCAATGCAGGGCCATCGATACCGAACCATAGCGTTGTGCAGAATTTTTCCAGCTCATATTCACCTCATGAGGAAGACCAAACTGATCCCCGTCGCTGGCCTGCATTCTGGAACCTTTAGCTTAAGGGATTCTTAAAAAACAAAACCCCCGCATGGCGGGGGTTCTGATTTTCGTATCCCTCCGGCTTGTGGCCAGAGACTTTGGAAAGTGATGAGGACAGGCTATCCGACTTCGCCAAGGCTACGTCGGGACAAGTCCGATTCGCCACCAAGGCTACGTCGGATAATTTGCCTGCCCTGCGGGCTGGCAAATTACATCATGCCATCCATTCCGCCCATGCCACCCATGCCGCCACCACCGCCGCCAGCCGGTTTTTCTTCCGGATGTTCAGCGATCATGCATTCGGTGGTCAGCATCAGGCCAGCTACCGAACCGGCAGCTTGCAATGCGGAGCGGGTTACTTTGGTTGGATCCAAAATGCCCATTTCCAGCATGTCGCCGTATTCGCTGGTAGCAGCGTTGTAGCCTTTGTTGCCTTTGAAGCTGCGTACTTTGTCGAGTACTACGGCAGCGTCGTCACCGGAGTTGGTGGCGATCTGACGCAGTGGCGAGCTCAGGGCGCGTTGCAAAATGGACAGACCAACGTTCTGGTCTTCGTTGTCACCTTTGAGGCCGATGATTTTCTGGGCAGCGCGCACCAGTGCTACGCCACCGCCAGGTACCACACCTTCTTCAACGGCAGCACGGGTTGCGTGCAGCGCGTCTTCAACGCGGGCTTTCTTCTCTTTCATTTCCATTTCAGTGCCGGCGCCCACTTTGATTACGGCAACGCCGCCAGCCAGTTTGGCTACGCGCTCTTGCAGTTTTTC
>CANCGR010000111.1 GCA_947377625.1 Gammaproteobacteria bacterium
AGTGAAATCACCCGGCAAATTGCTCTGCATACCGACATGCAGCTGATCGATCTCAAAGACCTCACCCTCGACTATGCGCTGACCTTGCAGGCCTGGCGCGAACGCTTTCACGACAAGCTGGCGCTGGTGCGCGAGCTGGGCTGTGATGAGACCTTTATCCGCATGTGGCGCTATTACCTGTGTTTTTGTGAAGGCGGCTTCCGCGAGCGGGTAATCCATACGGCCCAGTTCCTGCTGGCCAAACCGGAATATCGCACGGCCCTACGTTGATTGACGGCCAAATTACACTTTCGGCGGGTTCAGCTGCGCCGGGGATCATGCGATAATTCCTCCATGAGCGGTGCATTAACCGCAGTTCAGCCCTACAGCAAGGATATCCCCGCATGCAGCACCTTATTGAAGGCGTACACTACTTCCAGAACATAGGATTCAAGCAACAGAAGGAACTGTTTGAACGCTTGGCCGGCGGCCAGCATCCGCAAGTCTGCTTTATCACCTGCTCCGATTCCCGTATTGACCCCAACCTGATCACCAATGCCAGCCCGGGCCAGCTGTTCATCGTGCGCAACCCCGGCAATGTGGTGCCCTGCTATGGCACCGCCAACAATAGCGCGATGGCGGCGGTGGAATTTGCCGTGGCAGTGCTGAAAGTAAAAGACGTCATCGTGTGCGGCCACACCCATTGCGGCGCCATCGCCGGCTTGTTCCAACCCGATAGCTTCAGCAATTTGCGCTCGCTAAAAGAATGGCTGATTCATTGCGATGCCACCTGCGAAATCATCAAGGATCACTATAGCCATCTTGAAGGCGAAGACCTCTACACCGTCGCTTCCGAAGAAAATGTACTGGTGCAACTCGAACACTTGCGCACACTGCCGGTGATTGCCAGCCGGCTGTCACGCGGCCTGATCAATCTGCATGCGTGGATGTACAAAATTGAAACCGGCGAGATGTATGTGTACGAAAGCGCCGAGGGTCAATTCAAGCAAATGAAGGCTGGTGCTGCAGTGCCATGATCGCAACCCTGCGTCGCGATCTGCCTGCGTCTCTCGTTGTCTTCCTCGTTGCCGTTCCCCTCTCGCTAGGTATAGCGCTGGCCTCGGGAGCTCCCATCATTGCCGGTTTGATCGGAGCCATGGTAGGCGGCGTTATCACTGGCATGCTGGCCGGCTCGCCCTTGCAGGTCTCCGGTCCCGCTGCCGGTCTGACTGTGGTAGTCGCGGGTCTTATCTCTCACTTTGGCTGGCCCACCATGTGCCTCATCACTGCCTGTGCCGGCGTGGTGCAGTTCGTGCTGGGCTATTTCAAAGTCGCACGCGGCGCACTAATGATTGCGCCGTCGGTGGTGCACGGCATGCTGGCGGGTATCGGCATTACCATTGCGATGGCGCAGATCCATGTGGTGCTGGGCGGCTCGCCGCTGAGCTCACCCGTTACCAATCTGCTGGCGTTGCCGGAACGGCTCGGTACCATCAACTTCGCGGCGATGATGTTGGGTGTGCTCACCATGCTGATACTGGAGCTTTGGAAAAAATTCAGTCCCGGCGCTCTGAAAGTCATTCCTGCTGCCCTGGTGGCTGTCGCCACGGCAACAGTGGTTTCCGTATTGATGAAAGCCAAGGTTGAGCGCGTCGATCTGCCTGACAGCTTCAGCCTGACAGCCATGGCACTGCCAAATGAATGGGGTGCGTTCGCGATTGCCATTTTCACCGTGGCGCTGATCGCCAGCATTGAATCACTGCTGTGTGCAGTAGCCACTGACAAACTGCACAGCGGCGTGCGCTCCGATCTGGACAAGGAATTGTCTGCGCAAGGGGTTGGCAACTTTGTATCCGGCCTGTTGGGCGGGCTGCCGCTTACCGGTGTGATAGTGCGCTCGTCCGCCAACATCTCCGCCAATGCGGCGACGCGCTGGTCCGCTGTGCTGCATGGCCTATGGGTACTGATCTTCACACTGTTCTTCAGCCGCATGATCGAAACGATACCGCTGTCAGTACTGGCCGGCTTGCTGGTCTATACCGGTGTCAATCTGGTGGACCTGCACCATATTCGCGAATTGAAAAAACACAATGAAGCACTGGTGTACTTTGCGACGCTCGCCGGCGTGCTGCTGGTCAATCTGGTAGGCGGTGTCGGTATTGGTCTGGCCTTGTCGACTTTCTTTGTATTGCAGCGTTTGTCACGCACCGAAATTCGCAGTGAGCAGCGCGATGGCAACTGGCATGTGGTAGTCGATGGCAGCCTGACGTTTGCATCGGTACCCAAGCTGAGCAGTGAGCTGGCGAAACTGCCGGCTGGCTCAGCGGTATTTCTGGATCTGGCCGTGGACTTTATTGATCACGCAGCTTTCGAAGCCTTGCATGGCTGGCGTCTCAACCATGAAGCCGGTGGCGGAAAAGTCGATATCGATGAAACCCATGAGGCCTGGTACCACCCGGCCAGCGCCGGCACACCACGCCGGCACAAGCAGCTCAGACGGCTGCAGGACTGAGCAGGGTTACGTTACCGGCGCGATTTGAAAAAAGCCGTCAGCAAGGCACTGCTTTCTGCGGCCAGCAAGCCTTCGCTCCACTGCATTTTGTGGTTGTAACTGTGATGCTCACATAATTGCAATTGACTGCACACGGCGCCAGCGCGTGGCTCACGCGCCGCAAAAACCAGTCGCGCTACTCTGGCATGAATCATCGCACCGATGCACATCGTGCAGGGTTCCAACGTGACATAGAGCGTCGAATCCGGCAGCCGGTAATTGCCTGCATTGGCCGCAGCAGTACGCAACGCAACAATTTCGGCATGGGCGGTAGGGTCGTGACTGCCGATTGGCTGATTGAAGCCCTCCCCCACGATTTGCCCGTCGCGCACCAGCACAGCGCCAACTGGCACTTCACCGTTGGCCGCGGCCTGTGCTGCCAGCATCAATGCACGCTGCATCCACTGTTCATCTGCGACATTATTCACGGTGATTGATACTCCGCGCCAGGTTGGCAGTTGTGGTTGTTTTATTCATTGGGAGTGATTTTAGAGTGAATGAGAAGGGGGTAGTATCACCTTCATGAAGCGATTCTTGATCTTTTGTGGAGTAGTCATTCTTGCCTGCCTTTATTATCTACTGGCATCGCTGAATATTCTGCAATCGCTGAGAACTGTTGCCGGGCAGCTGCACCCCGCACTTGGCAGTTTCTTTATCGAAGTGACCAAGCCTTTGGTTTTGTCGACGATAAGCATACTTGCCTATTTTGCAGGTCTTTTCCTCAGAAGAAACAAGGCAGAAGTGTGGGCCGAACGACTCATAGTGATTTGCGCGCTCGTCGCCGCCTTGCCATTTGTACTTTCATTTTTTATTAGCAATTACACGGATTCCAGCCAGTCACTTGCCGGTGGATCCGCCTATTTTATTGATAACAACAATTCCAGAGTTTCAGCGGCCTCTCCGCAGTCCAATTTTGATGCACTGGTCGCGCTTGCCAAGGCTGGTGATCTGGCAGCGATGCTGACATTGGCGCAGTTATATTGTGCAAACTGTGATGCTGCCGTGAAGCTCGACCTGAGAGACCCTTCCCCGGCATCCATTCATGCAGCTGCAGAAGAGTTGTCCAAATACAAAAGACCTGAAGAGGATATCAAAGAAGCATTCAGGTGGTATGAAGCCGCGGCCGGGATGGGCAATCTCAAGGCCAAAAACGCTACAGGTGAAATGCTCATGCACGGTGTTGGTGTGCTGCAGGATACGGGAAAAGCGTTTCAGATATTCAATGAGTCAGCCAAAACAGGCTACGTTCCTGCGCAATTCAATTTGGCGGCGATGTACGAATATGGCTATGGCGTAAACAAGGACATCACGCAAGCCCATATGTGGTACAACATCATTGCGGCCGGAGCCAAAGACCATGCAGATGAAGATGCGCTGTATGCCAGGTCTTTGCGAGATGCACTCGAACCAAAAATGGGAGCAGGCACCGTAGCGCAAGCCAGCGAGAAAGCCAGAATCTGCCTGGCGTCGAAATTCCAGAATTGCCGTTAATTGCGGGCTTTCTTCGACTGCCGGATCACTGCATTACTTCCCGGAATCATTCCCACTCAATCGTCGCCGGCGGTTTGGACGATATGTCGTAACTCACCCGTGAGACTTCTCGAATTTCATTGATGATGCGGTTGGATACCGTTTCCAGCAGTTCATAAGGCAGATGGGCCCAACGTGCGGTCATAAAGTCGATAGTCTCTACCGCGCGCAGTGCAATTACCCATGAATAACGACGGGCATCGCCGACTACGCCAACCGATTTCACCGGCAGGAACACCGCGAAAGCCTGACTGACTTTGTCGTACCAACCGTGCTTGTGCAGCTCTTCGATAAAGATTGCATCCGCACGACGCAACACATCGCAATATTCTTTTTTGACTTCACCAAGAATACGTACGCCAAGGCCAGGACCGGGAAACGGATGACGATAGACCATCTGCGGCGACAGGCCTAACGCTACGCCGATGCGACGCACTTCATCCTTGAACAATTCGCGCAGCGGTTCCACCAGCCCCATCTTCATATCAGCCGGCAAGCCGCCAACATTGTGGTGCGACTTGATGACATGGGCCGTGCCATGTTTGGAGGCAGCCGATTCAATCACATCAGGATAGATGGTGCCCTGCGCCAGCCACTTCACGGTGCCAAGCTTGGTAGCCTGCGCATCAAATATTTCAATAAAAGTGTTGCCGATGATTTTGCGCTTGGCTTCAGGATCGTTGACACCGGCCAGCTTGCTGAGGAACGCTTCTTCAGCATTGGCACGAATCACTTTCACGCCCATGTTGTTCGCAAAAATTTCCATGACTTGATCGCCTTCCTTGAGGCGCAGCAAGCCGTTGTCGACGAACACACAAGTCAACTGATCACCAATGGCGCGATGCAACAAGGCAGCGACCACTGATGAATCAACGCCGCCCGACAAGCCCAATAACACTTTATCGCTGCCGACCTGCTTGCGTACGGTGGCGATGGCGTCTTCAATGATGTTGGCTGGCGTCCACAGCCGCTCACAGCCACAGATATCATGCACAAAGCGATTGAGTAGCTGTTGACCCGCCTTGGTATGCGTAACTTCCGGGTGGAACTGCAGCGCATGAATGCGACCATCACTGCTCATCATTGCAGCCAGTGGCGCGCTGTCGGTCGCGGCCGTGCAGACAAAACCTGGCGGCAGTTGGGTGACCTTGTCACCGTGGCTCATCCACACATCCTGGTAATGGCGCTCGCCTTCTACCACTTCATGGTCGAGCCCGTTCAGCAGCGAATCGACGCCCAGCACTTCAATGCGGGCATAACCGAACTCGGAACGATTGGAGCCTTCAACCTTGCCACCCAGCTGTTCGGCCAGCGTTTGCATGCCGTAGCAAATGCCCAGAATCGGCAGTTTGCTGTGCAGGATGTATTCAGGTACTTGCGGTGAATCAGTAAGGTTGGCAGATTCCGGACTGCCCGACAGCACCACCCCTTGCGGTGCAAACGCATCGAAATCGCTCTGCGGGCACGACCAGTGATGAATCTCGCAATAGACACCGGCTTCGCGGATGCGACGGGCGATCAACTGGGTGTACTGCGAACCAAAATCAAGGATAAGAATTTTTTGCTGGTGAATATTCATCAACTAACCCGGTAATTCGGTGCTTCCTTGGTAATGCTCACATCATGCACATGGCTTTCACTGACGCCGGCAGCGGTGATCTTGACGAACTGCGGTTTCACGCGCATTTCTTCAATCGTGCCGCAACCGGTAAGGCCCATGCTGGAGCGCACACCACCAGTCAACTGGAATACGATGGCTGACATCGGGCCTTTGTAAGGCACACGACCTTCGATGCCTTCCGGCACCAGCTTGGCAGCACCGCTGTCGAGCGTCTGGAAATAACGGTCGCTGGAGCCGTGGGCTTTCGCCATAGCCCCCAGTGAACCCATGCCACGATAGGCTTTGTAGCTGCGGCCTTGATAAAGTTCAACATCACCCGGAGCTTCTTCAGTGCCGGCCAGCAAGCTGCCGATCATCACTGCATTGGCGCCGGCCGCGATGGCCTTGGCAATGTCGCCCGAGAAGCGGATGCCGCCATCGGAAATAATCGTAATGTCGGTGTCTTTCAATGCAGCGGCCACATTGGAAACTGCGGTAATTTGCGGCACGCCTACGCCAGTAACGATGCGTGTGGTGCAGATGGAACCAGGGCCGATACCGACTTTGACCGAATCAACGCCGGCTTCCACCAGCGCCAACGCGCCTTCAGCGGTAGCGACGTTGCCACCGATCAATGGCAAGGTCGGGAAAAGTTTTTTGATCTGTTTGATGCGGTTCAGCACTTCCTGGGAGTGGCCGTGGGAAGTATCCACCACCACGACATCAACACCAGCAGCCACCAGGGCTTTGACGCGTTCTTCAGTTTCAGCGCCAGTGCTGACGGCAGCGCCCACACGCAATTGCCCCATCGCATCTTTGCAGGCATTGGGATGATCTTCGGCTTTGCGGATGTCTTTCAGCGTGACCAGACCGCGCAATTCAAAGGCCGCATTCACCACCAGCACTTTTTCAATACGGTGCTTGTGCATCAGGGCTTTGATTTCATCGAGGCTGGCGCCTTCGCGTGCTGTCACCAAGCGCTCTTTCGGCGTCATGATGGTGGAGACCGTGGCATTAAGGTCATTCTCGAAACGCACATCGCGCGAGGTAACAATGCCGACCAGTTCACGACGGCCATTGTTGTCGATGACAACCGGCAAACCGGAGATGCGATTCTCGCGGGTAATCTCGATCAACTTGCGAACGGTGGTATCCGGTGTGATGCAGATTGGATCGGTGACCACGCCACTTTCGTATTTTTTGACAGCACGCACTTCACGCGCCTGTTCTTCAATACTCATGTTCTTGTGGACGATACCGATACCGCCTTCCTGTGCCATCGCAATGGCCAGGCGTGCTTCAGTAACGGTGTCCATCGCGGAGGAAACCAGCGGAATATTGAGCGTGATGGTACGGGTCAGACGGGTTTTGAGGTCGACTTTACTGGGCACGACCAGGGAATGGGCAGGGACCAGCAGAACATCGTCAAAAGTGAGAGCTTCTTCGAGAATACGCAGCATGATGATTACCTGAAACTGTAACGCCCCTGTTTCGGGAAATCGGCGCATTATAACCCACGAAGGTCGCTCGCAGGAAACAGAAATTCCGGTCAAACACTGCTTTCTTTATTGGTTTTTTGGCCGGGTTTGCTATCTTCGGCTTATGTCGATGATTCCAGCACAAGCCGACAGCAAGGTCCTCACCGTCAGTCTGTTGAACAGGCTGGCGCGTCAACTGCTGGAAGACCATTTTCCGGCCGTAATGGTGCAGGGAGAAATATCCAATTTCGCGCAGCCTGCTTCCGGCCACTGGTATCTCACCTTGAAGGACGCCTCTGCCCAGGTGCGTTGTGCGATGTTCCGCAACCGCAACATGATGGTGCGATTCAAACCCAGGGACGGCATGCAGGTGATCGTCAAGGCGCGACTGAGCCTGT
>CANCGR010000112.1 GCA_947377625.1 Gammaproteobacteria bacterium
AAGCAGTTGGTAATCACACAGGAATACGATGATCCGGCCGTGTTCAAACAACACGCGGCCCGCATCATTCCGCTCGCCAAGGGCAAGCCGACGGACCACGTCTATCCTTACGACTGTGATCCCAGCTATGGCAACGCCATTGAGAGCCGCGTGCAGTAAAAAAATAATAACGCACTAAAAAATGGAGCGGCTTGTGAACAAACTAGCATTAGGGATGTTGTTGGTTGCCAGCGGCCTTGGTTTGCAGTCTTGCAATAACGCTGGTGATGAGGGCAAGACCAAGGCCGAACTTGTGGCACTGACGACGCGCCTGCAAGCAGTCGAAGATGAATCGGCAATCCGCCACAGACTGCAAACCTATATGGCAGTACTGACTGCTGCCGACTGGGATCACTACACCGATTACTTCACAGAAGACGGCAAGATCATCATGACCGAAGGCACCGTGGTGGGCCGCGAGCCAATCAAACAACGCATGTCCAACGCCTCCACTCGCATGGCCAAAGCGGCCGAAGGCAGGCCGGTGCGCAAACGCACTGATCTGTTGTCCAACGTCGAAGTTCTCGTGCATGGCGATACTGCCGATGCCAAAAGCCGTTTCACCTTCATTGCCGAAAATGGCAACGGTGGTTTTGAGGTCGCTGGTTCCGGCCAGTACATTGATGAATGGAAGCGCGATGGCACCCAGTGGCGCATTGCAGCCAGAACCGTCGACTACGACATGCTGAGATCAGCGGCAATACCACCTGTCACACCAGGAAAATAACCTTGTTTAAAAGACTTATGCTGATTCCTGCACTGTCGCTGCTGTGCACGCTGGTCTTCGCGCAAGCACCCAACAGCGGCTGCCTACATTTTGCAGAAGGAAGGCACGCTGCCAGCGTTCTTCCATAAAAGCGCAGGACTCATCCAGCGCTTAGTGCTTGATCAGCACATCCACCACAAAGCTGCCAACATCGCGAATCTGTTCAGCAGTTAACGCGGCCTTGAACGCCGGCATGTTGTTGCGACCACTGCTGATTACAGTGATTGCATCTGCTGCACTCTTCAGCTCGACCAGCGTCTTGCCGCCGCCATGACCACCCAAACCATCTTCACCATGACAAGGCAAACAGGTTTGCTTGTAGAGCGTCTCGCCGGCTTTCACATCGGCTTTGCCGGTGACTGCGGCAGCAGCGGTTGGAGCGACCGTGGCTGCATTGACTGGCTGGGTGTCACCGGCTTTGGCGGGCTCCAGCTTGCCGTCGAGTGCAAACAACCAAAGACTGTCGCCGTGTGCTGAACCGGCGAACACGTTGCCAGCCGAATATGCCAACACATATTGTTTGCCTTTATGTTCAAACACCGTCACTGCCGAATTCATGCCGGCGCCGGTCTGGAATTCCCACAGCCTCATGCCGGTGTCACTGTTGAGCGCAGTAAGGCGACCATCATTGCGCCCCTGAAACAACAGACCACCGGCAGTAGAAACAAAGCCACTGTAGCAACTGTTGTCGAGCAAACGGAACTGCCAGACCAATGTGTTGGTAGCCAGATTCATCGCCGCAATGATGCCGCGTGTTGGCGGCCTGGTGCCGAGAAAGCCGCCACCGGTGAAACTTTTGCCATCAGACGCGGCCGGAATTTTCAGCTCAGGATCACCACCTTGCAGCACGAAACTGTTTTCGCTGCCACACACAAACATCATATGGCGCTCAGGGTCGATACTGCTCGGCGGCCAGTTGGCAGCACCCGCCGGACCAGGTTGTATCAAGGCTGGCTTCGCATAAGTGAAGGGGGTGAACAGTTTGCCGCCATTGACCAGTGGTGTGTTTTCCGGCGGGATATCGACAAAATGCGGCACGAATGAATCGCCGCGCGGCACCGGTTGAGTAGCAGCGGTTTTTTGCGCGGGTTCCTGCATCACCGGCTGCTCGTCGATGCCGATCAGCGGTTTGCCATTGGTGCGATCAAGCAAATAAATCCAGCCGTTCTTGCTGGCGCTGGCAATGCCTTTGCGTTTGGCGCCACTCAGATCGATGTCAAACAGGATGACAGGATTGGGCGCATCGTAGTCCCACAGGTCGTGATGCACTTCCTGGAAGTGCCAACGGTATTTGCCGGTGTGCACATCCAGCGCGACCACCGACGCAGTAAACAGATTATCACCAGCACGCACATAGCCGTTGTAGTCAGGGCCAGGATTGCCGGTAGAAAAATAGACCAGGCCAAGTTCAGGATCGACCGCCGGTGTCTGCCACACGGAGCCACCGCCCAATTTCCACACGTCATTGTTGGAAGGCCAGGTGTCGTGGCCGAATTCACCGGGGCCGGGCACGGTGTAGAAACTCCATTTGAGTTTGCCGGTCTTCGCATCAAAGGCGTCCACCACACCACGTATGCCGCGTTCGGCACCGGCATAACCGGTAATCACCAAGCCGTCGTAGTAAAGCGGCGCACTGGTGATGCTGTAACCTTCCTGCCACAAGCGCGCTTGCGATTTCCAGCGCACTTTGCCGGTTTTCTTGTCGAGCGCCACCATTCTGGCATCCAGCTGGCCGACAAACACCATGTCATCACTGATGGCAACGCCGCGACTGGTCCAGCCGCAGCAAACCTGGCCGCCCATCGCTGGCTCAAATTCGGCTTTGTACTGCCAAAGAATTTCGCCAGTCTCCACACTCAGTGCAAATACATCATCGCTGCCGGTGACGTTATAGATCACGCCGTCCTGCACCAGCGGTTGCGACTCCCCTGAATGTTTGGTTTCCATGCCCGAGCCATTCAGATGCGTGCGCCACAGACCTTTCAACTGGGCAACGTTGTCACGATTGATGCCCTTGAGTGGCGACCAGCGTTGATTGCTCAAACTACCGCCATTGGTGAGCCAGCCGGTTGTCGGTGGCGCTGCCAATGCTTTGGGATCAAGCGTCTTTTGCGCCAATGCCGCAGGAGCGGCAGCAACAACCAACGCAACACACCACACACGCATCAAAATGGATTTCATTATTTCCCCGGTGTTTTATTGCCGGCAACGTAGCGGCAAGCTCTTTAAAGGTTTAAGCGGCTTTCACAAAATTTGCAGCATTGATGTTTGGCTGCATTTGTCGCCATAGTCTAGCCAAAAATTTCCTTAATGACTGCAATTTACTCCGGCAGAAAACCCACTACCGGACTATGTTGAATCCAGCCGCACCTCAACACATTGCTCGATGAGCGCCCCTTTTCAATATTAGTACTATTCTAGTACCGTACTCATGCCCAAGAAAATTCGCGAACCAATTACCTTGCTGAAACAAGCAGGATTCGTGGATCGCGGCGGCAAAGGCAGCCACCGCAATTTCATGCGCCCCTCTGGTGTGGGGGTTACTTTGTCAGGCGGCTTCGGCAACGATGCTCTGCCTTATCAGGAAAAGGAAGTGAAAGCCCGCATTGAGGAAAGCCAACAATGAAAGCCAGAGATCGCTATCTGAAACTGGTGGAATGGTCGGAAGCAGATCGTTGTTATGTGGGTTCTGCGCCGGGCTTCATCGGCCCCTGCTGCCATGGCAAGAATGAAGCTGATGTTTACAAGCAGCTTTGCCGGATAGTCGATGAGTGGATTACTTTGTACGAAAAAGACGGACGCCAGTTGCCGGATACATTTGCCGACAAGGAATTTTCAGGGAAATTTGTGATACGGGTCGGGGAAGATCTGCACAAGGCACTGACCATCAAAGCGATGAAGTCCGGTGAAAGCCTGAATACTTACTGCACCAATCAGCTGCGTAATGCGTTGCTCTGACCCAGCAGACCGCCTTCGCGATCAGGACTTTTCCAGCATCTGCAAAGCCCGCTGGTAATACTGCAAACTCTTGTCACGTTCACCCAATTGCTCAAGCAATTTGGCCAGTTCGGTACAAATCTGGGCGCTCAGTGGTGATGTGTTGGCCAGCTGCAATGCCTTCTCAAAATAATCACGCGCCTTGCGCCACAACTGGTTGCGTACCGAGACACGACCCAAAGTAGTCAACAACACCGGATTTTCCGGATGCTGCTTGAGGCAGTTTTCCAGCAGCGCCAGTTGCTGCTGTGGCTTGCCGTTATCCACCTGTGCCACCAGCGCAACGATTTCATCGCTCCAGTTTTTCTTCAGGAAGTTGGTGAGCATCAAAGCAGCTTCTGCATCCTGCCCCACCCGCATTAATTGCTGGATATAAGCACCAGTGATATGCGCATGCGCACGCAAGGCTTTCGGCATTTGTTTCCAGCAGTATTGCAGCGATTCTTCGCCTTCACTGCCCGCCTGCTGCAGCTGATGCTGATAGACCTCGTCCTGCAAAGCCAGCAGCGCTTCAGGCAGCAACACATGCCGGCGTTCCATGTCGGGCAGCATTTGTTCGAGGGTATTCCAGTCGCCGGTGGTGCGATAGATGTCAGCCAACTGCTCCAGCACAAACGGCTGGTTGGGAATGGTGCGTTGCAAGTCCTGCAACAAGCTCAGCGCCTGCTGGCGATCACCGCTTCTGGATTCGAGCAATGCGCGCAGGCTGCGCACACCCAGCGCATGCAAGCCGGATTTTTTTTCGGCGCGGTCCAGACAGAATGACCAGCCCGGCCGGTCGCCACGTTGAAAAGCCGCAAGACTGGCTGCCAGATAATTCATCGCCGGATAAGGTACTTTCTCGGCATTTTCGACCAATAGCCGATAGGCTTGCTGCCAATTACCGAGCAACAGATCCTGCATGCCTTGTTGCGTGGCAATCAACGGATCATGCGGAGTAAAAAATCGGCGAAAAAATCGGGTGTTTAGCAGCCGCATCGGATTCAGCGTGCGCAGCAACCAGAACAACACATTAAGCGCAACCACCAGTGCCACCACTGCCAGCACCAGCGCTGCCAGCGTGGTTTCAAAACTGTAGCCGCCAACATAGATCAGCACATAGCCGGGGTTGATGCCGCGCAGCATCACATAAGCCAACAGGCCCAATGCGGCCAGTATTAACAGGATCAGCAGCCAGCGCTTCACTGTTTGGCGCCCGCTTTGGCGGGGGCTTGCGCTTGCAGTTGTTGCAAGCTGTTGATGCTCACCGCCAACGAATGCACACCGGGGCGCAGCGTTGCCGTTTGCAGTTCAGCCAGTTTTTTCAGCAGTGCTTCCTTGCCGGCACCTTGCAGGCTTTCGGCAATCGCGGCTTGCGCTTCAGTCAATGACACCTTGTAAAGCGCAGCGTCATTGTTGAGTGCCGCCATACGAGCCTGCTGCAGTTGCAGCTCGATGCTCTTGCGAATGAACCAGATTTGTTCGGGCGACAACAGCGGGGTGATCGCCGCATCACGCTGGGTGATCACAAAATACTGGCCGAGAAAATCGAGCGTATTGTTGACCCAGCCGGGTTCCGAAGGCTTGCCACTGTTGGGCGCTTTGACGGTAGTGTCATTGCTTGCCGTTTTCGATACTGCCGTGAGTGTGGAAAGTTGAGTAATCGCCTCACTCAGTTGCTGGTAAACCTTGCGTGAATCGCCTTGCTGCGCCGCTTGCAATGCCCCCAGATCATCAGCCAGTTGCGCTCGCAAAGCGGTGACTGGCGCATCGGTGAGTTTTACCAACATGGCATCGGCACTGCGCACCAATGCCGTGGCGGAATCAATATCCTGCGCCACCTGCAAGCGTAATTCAGCCAAGCGCAGCATGCCCGACACTTCAGCCAGAATCTGTGAGCGCAGCGCCGCAGCGCCAGTATCAGCCACCTTGCTGCGCAGTGAGTTCAGTTCCTGACTCATCGCATTCAACTGGCTCGATTGTTCGTTGACGCTGTTCAACGCCATCTGCAACTGCTGTTGCACGGTGAGTTGCGACTGTTGCTGCGTACCCAGCAATTGCTGCTGTGCTTGTTCCAGCGATTTCAGACGTTGATCGAGCAGCTCTTGGCTTTTGTCTTGTTGCGCCTGCTTTTGTTGCAGTGAGGAAATAGTGGCAGCTGCCACCGACAGACTTTGGTAGTTGGCCTGCATGCCAGCAACGGTTTGCTGTTGCTGCCAGCTGAAATAACTTAAGGCTACAGTGGCGGCCAATAACAGCAACAACATGAAAGTGCTGCCGGCACGCGAAGGTTTGGACGCGTTGACACCGAAGTCCTTGCGAATTGAGCTTGTGCTTAGGTTGTCGCTCATATTGTTTTTCTGTTGGTTGGGTTCAACTATGGTTGGGGCAGCTAACGAACCTGTCTACTGCCCTTGAGAGTGACCTGCTGATGCGGGCGTTAGCGACGCGAGCAGTCCACTGATTATAGCGGTATCACTGGCCCCCGCCATGACGATGGCCCGACTATTTCCCAGTTTGTGCGCATGCTCAGCCAGACGCTCGGATGACACAAACAAGGGCATGGCTTGCCACAGTGCGTCAGTGGCACAAAAATGCCGGAGATTATCGAGCGATTCCGCACTGCTGATGACAACCGCTTGCGGCGCGGCTTGTTCAAATTGCTGCTGCAACAGGTGGCTGTCGTAGTCGGGCCGTTTGCGCTGATACAGCTCGGCATAGTCCACCGTGGCACCGCGCGCTTGTAAAGATTCAGCAAGGATTTCACGCCCGCCTACACCGCGCACGATCAACGCCTTCTTGCCGTTGATCTCTTGCAGCTCTGACAAGGCCAGCATGGCTTCACTGCTCATACGCTCGGCAGGATACCTGACATTAAGGCCGGCGTTTTCCAGCACAGCTGCCGTGCCAGGCCCGACCGCGAAATTAAGCAGATGCGACGGATACTGCGGCCAATAGCCGAAAATGGCATCGAGGCCCAAGGTGGCCGCGTTGCTGCTGACATAGAACACCAGGTCGTAGCGGTCCAGATCCAGTATGCGCAGTTTGCTGGCGCCCGCCAGTGGCACCGGCTCGATCAACAGCATTGGCAGGCACAGCACGCGGGCACCGAGTTGTTCCAGTTGCTGCTGCAGTTTGTGCACCTGCGCAGCCGGACGAGTCAGCCACAGTGTGCAGCCACTTAAGGGTTGATTGTTGTGCTGTGCGAATCCACTCATGGCAGCGCCAAACTCACATCGCTTCCAGCAACGCGGCCGCACCTTGGCGCAGCAGATCTTCCGCGAGGATTTCGCCGAGGTCTTCACACAAATGAGCGGCCCCTCGAATTTCACTACGCAACACTGTGCTGCCATCGACGCTGCCCACCAGGCCGCGCATATACAAATTGTCGCCATCTTCCAATATTGCCAATGCCGCTATCGGCACCTGGCAACCGCCTTGCAGTTTGGCATTCATCGCACGCTCGGCCTGCACGCATATGGCAGTTGGCTCGTGATGCAGACACTGCAACAGCATGATGGTATCGACATCATCAAGTCGCGCTTCCACACCCACCGCACCCTGTCCGCCGGCCGGCAACGACAAGTCTGTGGGCAGGAACTGGGTTATTCGCTCAGGCAAGCCGAGGCGTATCAAGCCGGCGCCGGCCAGGATGATGGCGTCGTATTCACCTTCATCGAGTTTACGCAAGCGAGTGCCCACGTTGCCGCGCAAATCACGCAGCACCAGGTCAGAGCGCCAAGCCCG
>CANCGR010000113.1 GCA_947377625.1 Gammaproteobacteria bacterium
TGCCACTGTTGATGGCAAAGCGCTGAAGCTTGATTTGTATTTGCCCACCGCCGGCAAAGCGCCGCTGGTGATCTATGTGCATGGTGGTGTGTGGCGCAATGGCGATAAAAGCGCAGGCCGTAGTTTTGCCACAGCATTGGCAGGCGAAGGGTTTGCAGTAGCCAGTGTGGATTTTCGCCAGAGCACTGACGCACCGTTTCCCGCCGACATTCACGACATCAAGGCGAGCATCCGCTTTTTGCGCGCAAACGCTACGCAATATGGTTACAACGCCGAGCGTGTCGGCATTACGGGTGAATCTTCCGGTGCGCATCTGGCCTTGTTGGCTGGCGTGACGAACGGCGTGAAAGAACTGGAAGGCAGTGTGGGCGACAAGCTGGCGATTTCTTCTGATGTGCAAGCCATCGTCAGTTATTTTGCGGCCACCGATCTCACGACAATTCTGGCGCAATCGACACCGTTTGGCTTGGGTGTGCGAGAACCGGGCCTGACGCTGTTGCTTGGCGCCTTGCCTGACAAAGTACCGGAGCTGGCCAGATTGGCAAGCCCGGTGTTTCATGTGGATGCGAAAGATCCGCCGCTGTACCTGTTGCACGGCGATCGTGATCCGCAGATGCCGGTGAACCAGAGCCTGCAGATGTGGGGTGTGTATAAAGCAGCCAAACTGGATGTCACCTTTGATCCTGTGCATGGTGCGCCGCATGGCGGGCCGTTATTTTTTACTGCCGAGCATCAGCAAGCTGTGATAGCTTTTTTGCGCAGAACTCTCGTTAAACAGTAACTTTCAACGCTGATAGCGCAAGGAGCAATAACCATGGCAAAAGTTCGCGTTCTCGCCGGCACCCGTAAAGGTGCGTTCATTCTCACCTCTGATGAAAAACGCACGGACTGGCACATAGAAGGGCCATTCTTCGGCGGTTGGGAGATTTATCACTTCACCGGCTCACCGGTGAATCCTGATCGGCTCTATGTGTCGCAGACTTCGGCATGGTTCGGGCAGATCATTCAGCGCTCTGATGATGGTGGCAAGAGCTGGCAACAGCCCGGCACACCCGCAGGCGAACCCACCACTTCACCGCAAGGCTTCCCCAAAGCCGAGAGCAACAAGTTTGTGTATGACACTTCCGCCGAGACTGGAGCACCGCTCACTTCGCACATGTGGTACGACGGCACGCCGCATCCGTGGGAGTTCAAGCGCGTGTGGCACCTGGAACCTTCACTGACTGATGCTGACACCGTCTATGCGGGCGTTGAAGACGCCGCGTTGTTCAAGAGCACCGATGGCGGCAAAAACTGGCAGGAACTCTCGGGCCTGCGTGGTCATGGCACTGGCCAGTTCTGGTCGCCCGGCGCCGGTGGCATGGGGCTGCACACCATCGTGCTCGACAAGAACGATCCCGATCGCATTTACGTGGCTATTTCCGCCGCCGGCGCGTTCCGTACTGACGATGGCGGCCAGAGCTGGAAGCCCATCAACAAGGGGCTGCACTCGAAATATATTCCGAACCCGACTGCCGAAGTGGGCCACTGTGTGCATCGCATCGCCATGAACCCGACCAATCCCGGTGTGCTCTATATGCAGAAACACTGGGATGTGTTGCGCAGCGATGATGCCGGCGACAACTGGTACAAGATCAGTGGCAATCTGCCTACCGATTTCGGTTTCCCGATTGCGGTGCACGCACATGAACCCAGTACGATTTACGTGGTGCCAATCAAGAGTGATTCCGAACACTATCCACCCGAAGGCAAGCTGCGCGTGTATCGCAGCAAGGCCGGCGGCAATGAGTGGGAGGCGCTGACCAACGGCTTGCCGCAAAGCAATTGCTACGTGAACGTGCTGCGCGATTCGATGGCGGTGGATACCTTGCCGTCATGTGGCATTTATTTCGGCACTACCGGTGGCCAGATTTATTGCTCACCTGACAGTGGCGACAACTGGACTGCGATTGCGCGTGATCTGCCGCCGGTGTTGTCGGTGGAGGTACAAACGCTTGAATAGTGTTGTCGAGAAAAGCACGAACGCTTTCATGATTCGTGTGCAGTTGCCGTATCACTTGCAGAACCTCTCTGGCGCTGCACCGGAAATTGAACTGGCAGTGCCGCAGCCACACACAGTGCGAGCGTTGCTGCTTGCGCTGGAAGCCCGCTATCCCGCACTGCGCAGCGCAATTGTCGATGTGCACACCGGCAAGCGGCGTCCACTGATCCGCTTCTTCGTTTGTCAGGAAGACATCTCGCATCTTTCACTCGACTATCCGTTACCAGCGGCAGTGCTGGAAGGCCGTGAGCCGTTTATGGTGATTGGAGCTATCTCGGGTGGTTGATTCTGCAAATGCTGAAACATGCGGCGCATTGACTGGCGCGATAAACTTGCAGCCCACACTCAACGGCGCAACGTTGTTACTGCGCCCCATGCAAGCCGATGATTTCGAGCAACTCTATGCAGTCGCCGCC
The DNA here is from genome assembly GCA_947377625.1 of Gammaproteobacteria bacterium. Taxonomy (GTDB): domain Bacteria; phylum Pseudomonadota; class Gammaproteobacteria; order Pseudomonadales; family Pseudohongiellaceae; genus CAILUG01. The sequence goes on from CANCGR010000113.1 coordinate 2,458, forward strand.
GATCCGCTGATCTGGGAACAGCATCCTGAACCCTCACGTTGTCAGCGCGATGTGTTCCGGCGTTTCTTTGACACTGGTCTCGCAGAGGATGCTTCTTTGGTGGTAATCGATAAAGCAAACGGAAAAATGATTGGTTCGTCACGTTATTACGACTACAACGAGGCTGTGCGCGAGATAGCCATTGGTTACACTTTTCTCGCACGTTCCCACTGGGGCGGTGCTACCAATGGCGAGCTGAAGACCCTGATGCTGCAGCACATCTTTGCATGGGCTGACGTGGTGTGGTTTCACATCGGCGCAAGCAATTGGCGCTCACGCAAAGCGCTGGAAAAAATTGGTGGCGTGTTAGCACACGAAGCAATGAGAGATGTGAATGGTCAACCCACGCCCTATGCCTACTACCGGATTCTTGCCAGCACTTGGCTACTGCGTTGACTTGTCAGGCAGGGGCGTATGAACGCAGTCGCTGCGACAGCGCCCGACGAAGAGCTACGTCTGGCTGCGCTGCATGCCATAGGCATTCTGGATACCCCTGCTGAAGAAAGCTTCGACCGTTTGACCCGCTTGGCAACGCGCTTGTTTGCGGTGCCGGCAGCGCTGATTGTGTTGGTCGATGCGCAACGTCATTGGATCAAGTCAGCCGCTGGCCCCACTGCCATGGAACTGGCCGGCGATCGACAGCTGTTTTATCACAGCATCCTGCAGGACGAGATTCTGCAAATCGCCGACGTTAGTGCTGACATTCGTTTCAGCGCGCACCAGTCCGCACTCTCGCCGTTGCGGTTCTTTGCGGCTTGCCCTTTGCGTTCGCGCGAGGGTTATCGGTTGGGTGTGCTGTGTCTGCTTGATCGCGTGCCACGCACATTAAAGGCGGCCGACCTTGGCGCCTTGTGTGATCTGGGCGCCATCGTTGAAAGCGAATTTTCTACGCTGGAGCTGGCTTCGCACGATGGGCTGACGGGCATCCCCAACAAGCGCGGCTTCATGTTGCTGGCACAGCAGAATCTGGCCTTCTGCGCGCGGCAAGGTTGCGCCGGCTCGCTGGTGCTGCTTGAGCTCACTGCGCTGAAATCCATCAATGACACGCACGGTCGTACCGAAGGTGATCTTGCGTTGCTGGTGTTTGCCGACCAGTTGAAAAAAGCTTTTCGTGGTTCCGACAGTTTTGCCCGTCTGGGTGCCGGGCAATTCGCAGTGTTCCTCGCCAATGTCACCAAAGAGCAGGCCAGTGTAGTGTTTGCGCGCTTTGCGGCTGCGTTGCAGCATTACAACCGCGACGCGGCGCGCGACTATCAGCTGGCCTACACCAAGGTCATTGTTGAATTCAGTCCTGAGCGTGATACCACGCTGGAGCAGTTGCTCACGCAAGCAGAAGCCGAATTGCACTTGCTGAGAAATCCTGCTTAAGCGACATCCCCGACAAGGGAAGGCCGCTTGGCAGAGTGAATCAAAAACTCAAGGAAATTCCTGCGTAAATAGTCCGGCGTGCGCCATATTGCGGTGCGCCTACACCCACGCCGCTACCGTCACGCAGCAAATACGATTGATCGAACAAGTTAATCAGCGCGAGCCGGCCTTCCAGTTTGCCAATCGCTGTCTGCTGCCAGATATGCGTCAGCGATGTATTCACAATCGTATGGTGCGGCAATGCCGCTGAATTGGGCGTGCCGCCGTCCGGTGTACGGCGCAGTCCGCTGCCGTACAGGAAATCCGCACTGAGCTGGGAGTCGCCAAAATTATAGTGGGTGCCGCCTGACAGCGACCAGGTTTGGTCGTGATCGAGGTAAACATAGTGGTTCGCGATGTAGTCCAGCTCATCCCGCGCAAACAACGATTGCCCTGAGATGATGTTTTTGCCCTGCGCTTTTTGCACTGTCAAGTTCACGAAAGCGCCCCACTGCTTGTCGTTGTAAATCGTCGACAACTCGAGACCTTTGGCGTGGCCTTGTGCGTAATTGAACGGTGACAGAATCAGCGCCTGGCCGAATTGGCCTTCGTCGATCAGATTGGCAACATTCTTGTAGTAGGCATCCGCAGTCACGGTAAGGTGCGCGCCGATCTTTTGGCTGACACCGAGATCGTAATAATGCGTGCGCTCGGATTTGACATTATCCGAGACCGGGATCAATGGCGCATTAGTGGTATTGGCGTAGAGATTGATGCTGTCTTGCGCGGCCAATTCCTGCGGTGGTGGCGTAAAGTAACGCGAGTAACCTGCGTGCAGGGCAGTATCGTCGCTCAATGCATAAGCGAGATTGATACGTGGACTCCACTGCTGCTCTTCGACAAACGCCGAGACCTTGTCGAAGCGCAGACCGTAGTTCAGCGTCAAAGGCGTTGCGATATGCCACTCGTCCTGCAAGTAGAGACTGGCGAGTGTGCCAGTCTTGCCTGAATTATCGACCACGGTAAGAGGAGTGGTACCAATTTGCGCGCCGCTATTGTCGACCGGGAACACACCTACCGTGTTGTTGCTCACGGTGACTTGGCGCGTATATTCAAGGCCGGAACGCACGGTATGCGTGTCGTTCAGTTTGTAGCTGGCATCCAACTGCAGACCATTGGCAGTATTGGAACGCAAGGTGTTCGATGCCACTCCGTTGAAGATCAGGTCGCCGATCAGGTCAGGTTTGAAATGCAGTTTGGAGTATTGATGGAAACCGGACGCCTGAAAGTTCAAATTGCCAAGACTCTTTTGATATGACACCACCACATACCGGTTTTCTTCCCTTTGATTCTCGTTGAGCTGTGATGACGGCAAGGCGCTGGTGCCGCTGGTGGCATTGCTGATGCCAGTCAGCGAAAACCCGACTGGCTGACCGGGGTTGTTCGGGATCTGGAATTTGCCGTTATAAGTGCCGAACATAAGACCGAAGCGGGTGTCGTCATCGGTGAAATACGACAGACTGCCGAAAGTTTTGGATTGGCGGGTATCGTCGTGAATTGCGCTTGATGCAGGCAGCGGATTCTCGATGCCGAGCGAATTCGAAACATAGCTACCCGACAGGTAGTAGTTGAAATTGCCTGAGCTTCCGAAGAACTCAGCACTGGGTTCGACATAGCTGTTGCTGCCGGCAAGAATGCCAATCTGGCCGCCAGGCTTGGTGTCACCTTCCTTGGTCTGGATATCGATGATGCCTGCAGTGCGCAGGCCATATTGCGCCGGCAAGGTGCCGGTCACAAAGTCGATTTTATCGACTTGGCGAGTATCAATCGATTGCCCGAAGCCGGAAATGCTTTCGGGGAGTTGCACGCCATTGATGCGATATTGGACATTGCCGTGATCGTCGCGAATATGCAGCGATCCGGACGCTTTGGAATCTTCGGCAACACCCGGAAGCCGCAGCAACACTTCGTTGAATGGCGTGTCATCGCCCTGGCCAAGGGTATTTATCATGTGTTCGTCCAGTGTGTAGACCGTGGTTCCGATCTTTGGCGACAGCTCAATGCGGGCGCTCTTGAGATGAGCGCCGATAATTTCAATGACCTCAGGTGCAGCGTTGTTGGTAGCGGCGGCGGGAGGCTCTGCATTCTCGACAATTTGTGAATGAGCGGCGGAAGCGAGAGACAAGCCTGCCAGCATCAGCGGCAGCTTGCGCAATGGGAAATGATGTTTCATTTTGAACCTGCAAAAATATAAATAATCTGCGGAAGGCCCAGTCGGCTATTGCGGCTGAAGCCGTGAAAACGGCGATGTCGATGAAAGTCCACCACTTGCGGATTGCACTTATTCAATATGAATTTGAATGCCAAACCTTGCCGACAGCACATCAGCCGTCTGCAACAAGTGTGTGAATTTCAGGAGAGGAGGAGCGGGGGAGCGCGACCCTGATAAGGGGAAGGAGAGGGAGAGGCAGGAGTTGCAATGACCAGCAAAACGACAACAGCCTGTGCGTCGGCAACTGGCAGCGGCAGGTTGTGATCAATTTCAGTGTCATCACCCAAGGTCTGTAGATGACACAGTGCGCAATCCACCACTTCGCGGGCATGATCATGCCATGGCGAGTTTTGCATCAGCTGCACGCCCACCAACGTGAACGCCAACAGCGCGATCAGCCAGGGTTTTTTGCAGTGCTTGATGAGGTGTTTTAGCATCGTTGCAGTGAACTTGCGAATTGCCAAGTCATGGTAGGGGGGCCAGACCTTACTTGTAAACAACTTGTGTGTAACAAGTTAGGCAATAGCCTGCCGCAGTTGCGCCAAAGTCATTGCGTGGATTTCCAATATCTTCAGTGCACAGCCATGACCAGCCACAATCGTGATAGCACTCGCAGCAATTCCCAGCTTTGCTGCCAGCAACGCGATGACGGCCTCGTTGGCGCGGCCTTTTTCGGGCGGTGCGTTTACCTTGATTTTCAGTTTGTCACCCAGCCACTCGATGCCAGTGCGCGTGGCGCCGGGGATGACTTTTATATGAATGCGCACGCTGCTGTGATTGCTCATGTGCTTACGATAGCACGCATTCAAAATGCGGCAGAGTGCATGTCAAGATAACCGACCGGAACAGAAAAAATTCCATTTCGGAATTATGAAAAATTAATGACTGAAAATTCTCATTGACTTCATTGGCAGCAATGATTTCAATCCCGCATGAGAGGGGAGAAATAAAAAAACCGGCAGAGCGCCAACGTAGTGCTCTGACCAAGAAGTACCGAACGGTATGGTTCGTCACAACTGGTTGTCGTGTTTTGTCGTGCAAGAATCATAAGAAGTTTGGTTTGCTCTGTAGTCCCGGAAATTTTGCCAATATCGGCCAGCGCTGACTGGTCACCGTAGGTACTACTGTAGGTGCTACGGCTATCATGCGTTGGCTTTGCTGTAATGCTTTCAAGTTCCCTCTCTTTGGTGTGTCAGTCGAATTTTCCGGATTAACCGGTCGACGCCTGCCAGCCAAATTTTTTACATTCAAATATCTGAGGGGATACTAATGAGAAGTTCAATTTTACAAAAATTCAAAGCCCGAGCTTTGGTGATTTCTGTTTCTGCTGCCACTGCCATGTTGGTGGCTACGCCGGCGCTGAGTGCGTCAGAGGTTGAAGAGATTCAGGTTACCGGCAC
>CANCGR010000114.1 GCA_947377625.1 Gammaproteobacteria bacterium
CGGAGCAGGCCATTGATGATCTGGCCTTCAAGCTTGGCCGCGATGCTTATGAATTCCGGCTGCAGAATATGTTCGATGAGCGCTGGAGCGGCGTGCTGCAGGGCGCAGCCAAGGCCGCCAACTGGCAAGCACGACCCTCAGCAAAGAATTTGTCGAAAGCAGAAGTAGTAACCGGCCGTGGCATCGGACTCGGCACGCATCTGGCGTCCTGGGGTGGTGCTGTCGCTGAAATCGAAGTGAACAGAAAAACCGGCGTTGTGCGCGTGCTGCATATTGCCGGCGCGATTGATGCTGGCCGCGTTGTGAATCCCTCCAACGTCGAAAACCAGCTGATCGGCCAGCTGACGCAAGCAGCGAGTCGCATGCTGCACGAAGAGGTGAGGTTCAACACCACCAACGTCACCAGTCTTGATTGGTCCACCTATCCGATCCTGCGTTTCAGCGAAGCCCCGCGCATCACGCCAGTGATCGTGCAACGCATACAGGAAGAACCACTGGGGGCTGGTGAAGAAGTGATGGCTGCAGCGGCAGCAGCAATAGCCAATGCTTTCTTCGATGCCACTGGCAAGCGCATGAACCAGTTTCCGTTTACGCCGGAACGGGTGTTGGCAACACTGGGTTGAGCTCACATGCGCCGTGGCCCGATTTGTTTGATAACAGCAGCGCTACTAGTCGCAGGTGGAATACGCGCTCAATCGCAGAATGAAGCGAGCGCAGTGACAGCCGACCCGGCAGCTGTGGCTGCCAATCTGCAACTGGCGCTGCAGCAGTTGCCGGAAGGCACTGGCAAGCAGCTCACTGCGTTAGCCTGTACCCGTTGCCACAATCTGAATGGACTGCCCGCCTACAAAGGCTATTGGAGCCGCGAACAATGGCTGACGATGGTGGAAGCCATGGTTAAACACGGCGCCGAGCTGAATGCAGCGCAGAAACAACTGGTCACTGATTACCTGAACAGCTCGTACGGCCGTAGCAGCGACCATTAACAACAACTACAAACATTGGAGGGGCGCATGATGACTATCACAGCAAGACCAATCGGCAAGTTCACTCTGCTTGCCACGTTATCGCTGGCGATGAGCCTCTGCGTTACGGCCCACGCTGAAAAAATCCGCATCGTCCAGACCAATTCCCACAGCGATGTAATCTCACTGATTGATCCGGCCACGCAAACTGTAGTCGGTGAAATCAAGGGCATTCCGGTCAATCACGGTGCTGCTGCCGCACCCGATGGCAGCCGCTTGTATTTCAGCAGTGAAGCCAAGACAACGCTGGATGTTGTCGACACTGCCACGCTGCAGATCATCAAGGAGATCCCGCTGACAGCGCGCCCCAACAACATCACCATCGGCAAGGATGGCCGCTTCGTCTACGTCGGCATCATGGCAGGTGAAGGCGGGCTTGATGTAATCGACACGCAGGCCCTGGCCAAAGTGCGTCATATCAATACCGGCGGCAATGTGCACAACCCCTATGTCACCCCTGATGGTCGTTATGTAGTGGCCGGCATGTTTGGTGGCGACAACAATCTTGCCGTGTTTGAAACCGCCACCGGCAAAGCAGTGTTTGCGTTATATCCGCCACACAACGGCAACAAAGGCGATGCTCTCGACGGCATTCGTCCCATTAGCTTCGACACCAATGCCGATGGCTCAACCCGCAACATGTACGTGCAGCTTTCCGACTATCACGGCTTCACCGTCGTGGATTTTGCCAGCCACAAGGAAATCGCCCGCATCGAATTACCTTCGGTGCCGGTTGAGCAACGCGTAGCCGAAGGCACTTACAACCGCGCGCCCTCGCATGGCATTGGTGTGGCACCTGACGGCCATACGCTGTGGGTGTGCAGCCGACTCAATGGCCACGTCTATGCCTACTCGCTGCCCGACCTGAAACTGCTGGGCGCAGTGAAAGTCGGCAGTCACCCGGACTGGCTCACATTCAGCCCCGACAGCCGCTTTGCCTATGCCGCCAATGGCGACAGCAACAACGTGTCGGTAATCGACATCAAGGCGCTGAAGGAAGTCGCACGCATTCCGGTGCGTGAAGCACCCAAGCGCAACATCACGGCGATTATCAAATAGCGGCCCTGCCCCGCACGGAACCGATATTGGCGGCCCCGTGCCAAGCTTGTTACAGTGCCGCCCATCTGATGTAAGGAAGTGAAACTGCACCATGAGCTTGCCGGTAAGCGTGTATCTGATCACCCGTAATGAAGCGGAAAATCTGCGGCGTCTGCTGCCGCTCTTGCAAGATTTCGCGGAGCTGATCGTGGTGGATTCCGGCAGTACTGACGACACAGTGCAAGTCGCGCAAAGCTTTGCCAACGCCAAAGTGAGTTTCCGAGCGTGGACAGGATTCAGCGATCAGAAAAGCCATGCGCTGTCGCTCTGCACCCAGCCATGGGTGTTGAACCTTGATGCTGATGAAGCGCTGACTCCCGAACTATTGGCAGCCATGCAAAGTCTGATCGCCGACGATAGTTTTGACGCCTTGCAGTGCGAACGCACGCTGCTGCGCTGGGGCAAACGCCCGCGCAATTTCAGCAAGAAAGATATTCTGATCCGCTTTTTCCGGCGTGGCTGTGGCCACTATGAAGCAGCCAAGGTGCATGAGCGCATTGAGATTACCGGGCGCATACGCAGCACTAACGCGCAAATGCTGCATTATGAAAATCTCACCTTCAGCCAGCGCATGGCCAAGTCCAACCAGTACAGCCAGCTCAAAGCCGAAGACAAATTTGCCAAGGGTGCACGCTGCACGCTCTGGCACTTGCTGCTGGTGTTTCCGATCTCCTTTCTAAGCTGCTATCTCGGCAAAGGTTTTTTTCTGGATGGCGGCGAAGGCATTCTCACCAGCATGAATCATGCGTATTACAACTTCATGAAATATGCGAAGTTGTGGGAACTGCACAATCATTAAGCGCGCTCAACTCCCCGCTGTAGCCGAAGTGTTCAAGGCAGAAAAGTTGCCAGCTGCTCCAGCACTTGTTGTGGCGTAATTGAAGTCAGGCAGCGATGTTGATGGATGCAACCCTGCTTGGTGCATGCGGCACTGCAAGTCTCCGCGCTTTTGAGCACACTGGTTTTTGATGACAGCGGCCCCCACAACGCAACACTGGTCGGCCCGAAGATCACCCGCCCCGCTACACCCTGCGCTGCTGCCAGATGGAACGGCCCGCTGTCATTGCCAACGATGGCGCTGACGCCGGGAAAATATTGCGCGAGTTCCGCCAGTGAGAGTTGGTTGCACAAATTGACGATGCCGGTGCAGGACAGCGGCACTTGGGCAAGCACCGCTGCAATTTCAGCTGCATCCTGACCCGCCCCGATAAAGACCACCTGCCGGTCAGCACGCTGCAAGCCCTGACACAACTCTGCGAAATAGCGCGAAGGCCATTTTTTATAGTCCTTGGTGGCACCCGCATGCAGCACCACTTGTTGCTTGCCAAAATCCACACCCAAGCTTTGCAGCCGCGCTCGCAAGTCAGCAGCCAGTGGTTGTTGCGGCAGTCGCAGATAACCTGGCTGCGCTGCCGGCAAACCCAGAGCGGCAAACACTTCCTGAAAGCTGTACCAACGATGTTGCTGATGCAGCGGACGTGCAGCAAAGTTGACAGGCACTACGTAGTGATAACCGCTGCCATGACGCGTGCTGCTGCAACCCATCCTGAACTTCGCACCTGACCACAACGTGAGTCGATGCGAGACCGAATCTTCTTCAATGTTGAAAGCGATATCTGCGTTGAAGCTGCGTATCTGTTGCAAGCAGCGCCAGTAGGCTTGCAGCTTGCGCCAGCCACGGGCCTGTTTGATTTGCCGGCGTGGATACAAGATCAGGGTGTCCGCCGGCAGCACTGGCGCCAGCAGTTCAGCGAACATTGCATCCACCACCAGTTTGAAAGCGATGTTGCGCTCTACACACTGCGTGGCAAAGTCCTGAATCAGGCCACCAGCGATCAGCAGATTGCCCAGATAACGAGTGGGATTGACCAGAATAATGCGCTTGGGCTGCAGGGGGAGAGTTGAAACGGGCAAAGACTGGAACCTCGGTACCGACAAAACAGGAACAACGTGCCGGCATTGTAAAACACGCCGCCGTGTCTTACTCAGCCTTCGCGCAACAGCATAAGGGAATTCTGTTGTTGGCTACCATGGCGCCAGCAAGCGCCGCACTCCTTGCTGGCGGCGGCGTACCAGCTCAGTAAAGGCGCTGTGGTCACCTTGAGCCGCTTTGGTAACCAGCAAGTCTTCCGCCACCTCAGGCAGCACAAGACTTGTTGCAATGCTGGTCACTTATCAGTTCTTTGGCGGGAGGTTGGGTCACGTAGCGTGAGCTGAAGTGCAGACCGGCTCCGATCATCAGCAGCACGAACGCGAGTCCAATAGCGTTGGTTTTATCCAGATGGTTCAGGAAGATGACGCCCCCTATGGCTGGAGCCGAGAACAGCGACAGGGTGCCCATCACTCGCAACATCATGTAGCCCTCACCCGGGTATGACTGCCGCATTATCGATTTTGACTCGGGCTTCATCAGCTGTTGCAACAGTAAAGCATCTATTTTTTCGCCCTTCTCCAGCAAAATGCGCAAGGTTTGATGCTTGACCTCATACGCCTTGCGCGCATTCCACGCCCCCACAAAAATGAAAGTAGCCACCGCCAGCCAGAATCCCAACCATGCCATATCAATATCCTCTGATGAGTTGCTTAAAGCCTTTCAGACACAGAATTTTCCTGTTTCTTGCTGGTATGGATGCAGCTGTTTGGATTTTGGATGCAGTCCGGAAAAATTCGGCCTCAAGATTGACTGGGGCAGGCCATACGCTGATTGGCAGGTTTTCATGAACTGGACTATTCTGTGCTGGCACAGCCCCGGTGATGGTATGACCAAAAAATTCAAAAAACTTGCCGCTGAAGTATTAGCTCTGAGTCTGGAAGAGCAAACTGCCCTTGTAGACATGCTGCTGGCTGCGTCTGATAACCGCAATAGTGGTGAAGTGCCTGATCATATTGCAGAACCGTCAACCCCCTATCAGGTTGCGCAATCACCAACTGCCTATTTGGTAAAAGGAGAATTACCGATGGAAAAAAAAGTTCGGTTGCTGTTGAACAGGCTAAAGCATTTATCCCCCGCCAAGCAGTCTGAAGCCGCAGACTTTATTGAGTTTTTGCAACTGCGTGAAGCGGCGGAGTCAGCGCGGGATATGTTGCCAGAGCCTGCGAAAAAATGGGATCGCAAGGCGTTCGCAAATGAACTGGAGAAAGCACGCAAGAACATGAAAATGGGCACATCCGTAATGGATGAACTTCGCCGTGGAGCCCGTTGCTGATGAGCTGCTACGTTGATACCAGCGTATTGATAGCCCTTTATATAAACGAGCAGCACAGCGATGCAGTGTCTCATTGGTATATGCACAGCCGGGATAAACTGATCTCTTCAATGTGGTGCGTAACTGAATTCGCCAGCGCCCTCGGTATCAAGCAACGCACCGGGCAGCTAAATGCAGATGAAGCCTTGCTAGCGTGGCAACGTTTTCAAAATCTCTGTCAAAATGACCTGAGCTTGTTGACTCCGAACACAAATAACTTCCAGAAAGCAGCCGAGCTAACCTTGAATACAAGTAGCGGTCTGCGGGCAGGAGATGCATTACATCTTGCGGCGGCTCTGCAAGCCCAACCAAAACGTATTGCCACGCTGGATGAAGTGTTTGCACGAAATGCAAAGTTGCTAAAAATTCCGCTGATAAAGTTTTAGCAGAGCCTTATATATCCTGAGTTTGCTCTTTGCATACTCCATCTGTATCATTACCGTGATACAGAGCCGGAGCCCCCATGAAACTCAAAATCGACCCCAAAGCCGCTACTCCCGTGTTCCAGCAATTCGTGGAACAGGTGCATTTCCTGATCAACACCGGCGAGTTGGCAACCGGCAGCAAACTGCCGTCGATCCGCGTGTTGGCCGACAAGCACAAGCTCGCCATCAATACCGTGGCGAAAGCCATGCGTCAGCTGGAGTTTCGCGGCCTCATCCAGGCGCAGCCGCGCAGCGGCTATGTGGTGGTCAACAAGGATGCCAGCATCGGCCGTTACCAGGCGCGCGGTGTGTCCAGCGATAAAACTGAAGTGCACAAGGTGGTCGACAAGCTTGACCACGGTTTGTTCAAGCACGCGTTCTGCAAAATCACTGAAGACTTCCTGACCGGAAATCCCGACAGCTGCAATGTGATCCACGCCGATGGCAGCGGCACCAAGTCCATCCTTGGCTATCTGGCCTACAAGGAAACCGGCGATGCAAAAGTTTTCCACGGCATCGCGCAGGACTCCATTGTGATGAACCTCGACGACCTGCTGTGCGTGGGCGTCAACGGCCGCATCCTGATTGCCAACCCCGTCAACCGCAATGCGCTCAACTGCCCGGGCGAAGTGGTGGCGGCATTGATTGAAGGCAGTGAAAGCTACCTGGCCAAGCTGCGCAGCCTTGGGGTGAAGATCTATAGCGGTGGCGGCGAAACGGCTGATGTGGGCGACCTCACTGGCACCCTCGTGGTCGACAGCACCGCAGTCGCCGTGATGCGCAAACAGGATGTGCTGACTGCTGCCACCATCAAGCCCGGCCTTGTCATTGTCGGTTTGTCGTCCACTGGCCAAGCCAGCTATGAAGACAAGGAAAACAGCGGCATCGGCAGCAATGGCCTTACCAGCGCACGCCATGAAATGTTGTCGTCGTACTACGCAGAAAACTATCCGGAATCCTTTGACAGCAACGTGGCCGCCGACCTGCGCTATTGCGGCCCTTATCGTTTGCATGATCCGCTGCCCGGGTCAAAAATGACAGTTGGCGATGCCTTGCTGTCCCCCACCCGCTCCTACGCACCAGTCATATACAAACTGCTGGAAGAACACCCCGGCCTGATCAAAGGCTTGATTCATTGCTCCGGCGGCGCGCAAACCAAGTGCCTGAAATTCGGCAGCAACATTCACTTCATCAAGGACAAGCTGTTTCCGACACCGCCGATCTTCAAGACCATACAGAAGGTATCAGGCACCGCCTGGAAGGAAATGTACAAGGTGTTCAACATGGGCCATCGCATGGAAGTCTATTGCACGCCAGCGGCAGCCAAGACCGTGATCAAGCTGGCGAAAGGATTCAATATCGACGCGAAGGTGATAGGGCGCACACAGGCGTCCAAGAAAGGCAATAAACTAAGCCTGACTCACAAGGGACAGGTGTTTACTTACTGAATTGAACAGAATCGGCAAGAATTGCACTGCCTTAAAACGCATTTGCCCGCCTTGTTACGCAAGGCGGGCAAACTTGATGCACTTAATGCATTTAATGCTCAGTCGCGAGACCGGTTAGGGATTACAAAGCTTTTACTTTGTTCGCGCATGGGCCTTTTTGACCTTGGCCAACTTCAAACTCTACCAACTGGCCTTCGTTCAATGTTGCGTATTTGCCACCAGCCTGAATTTCAGAATGATGA
>CANCGR010000115.1 GCA_947377625.1 Gammaproteobacteria bacterium
TAGTGGTTTTCCAGTCGTTTTCTAAAGAGGAATGCATAGTCCATGAATATCCAGGAACTGCTGAATTTCAGCGTCAAAAGCAAAGCCTCTGACATGCATCTTTCGGCCGGCATGCCGCCGCTGATTCGTGTTGACGGTGATATTCGCCGTATCGACGTGCCTGCGCTGGACCATAAAACCGTGCACGGTCTCATCTACGAGATCATGAACGACAAGCAGCGCAAGAACTACGAAAAAGATCTTGAGTGTGACTTCTCGTTTGAAATTCCCAACCTGGCGCGTTTCCGTGTCAACGCCTTCGTGCAGAACCGTGGTGCTGGCGGTGTGTTCCGTACCATTCCGTCGAAGATCCTGTCGATGGAGCAGCTCGGCATGGGCGAAATATTCCGCAAGATTTCAGAAACCCCGCGCGGCTTGATCTGCGTGACCGGGCCAACCGGTTCCGGCAAGAGTACTACGCTGGCGGCGATGATCGATCACATCAACACCAACCACTATCACCACATTCTCACTATCGAAGACCCGATCGAATTCGTGCACGAGAGCAAAAAGTGTTTGATCAACCAGCGCGAAGTGCATCGCGATACCCATGGCTTCAACGAAGCCTTGCGCTCAGCCTTGCGTGAAGACCCTGACATCATCCTCGTCGGCGAGTTGCGCGATCTGGAAACCATTCGTCTGGCACTGACCGCCGCTGAAACCGGTCACTTGGTGTTTGGCACACTGCACACCACCTCTGCTGCCAAGACCATCGACCGTATTGTCGACGTGTTCCCGGCGGCAGAAAAATCCATGGTGCGCTCGATGTTGTCGGAATCCCTGCAGGCCGTGGTATCGCAAACCCTGCTGAAAAAAGTCGGCGGTGGCCGTGTGGCCGCACACGAAATCATGATGGGCACGCCGGCCATTCGTAACCTGATCCGCGAAGACAAAATTGCGCAGATGTATTCAGCGATCCAGACCGGTGCGCAAGTGGGCATGCAGACGCTGGACCAATGCCTGAAGACGCTAATCGCCAAAGGCGTGGTGGATCGCAACGAAGCCAAGTCCAAAGCCAAGATGCCGGAAGCTTTGTAATCCACGCGCTGTTTGCAGCGTAGTTTTGCTGCAGCCAGTGCTGCTTCGGTTTGTAAATACTTGTTTTTCAATTTCAGTGTTGTGCACCAATCCATGCACAGACATGCCTGACCGTGTCTGAAGGGAGGCCGCCGTGAGCAGTAGTTTGTTTGAAGTGTTTGTATTGCTGGCTGCCGCGTGTGCGGTGGTGCCGCTGGCAAGTAGCCTGCGACTTGGCTCCGTGCTCGGCTATTTGCTGGCGGGCGTGGTGATCGGTCCGCATGCGTTGGGTTTGTTCACCGATACGGCAGACATTGCGCATGTCGCTGAATTCGGTGTGGTGATGATGCTGTTTCTCATTGGGCTCGAACTGGAGCCGGCCATGCTGTGGCGCCTGCGCAAAGCCATTCTTGGCGCCGGTGGTTTGCAAGTGCTGCTCAGCACCTTGTTGCTGGCGATAGTGGGGCTGATGCTCGGCTTCAGTTGGCAGGCCAGCATTGCGGGCGGCATGGCGTTGTCGTTGTCATCCACCGCACTGGTGTTGCAGTTGTTGCGTGAAGCCAACCTGATGAACACGCCAGTGGGCGAAACTGCTTTTTCGGTGCTGCTGTTTCAGGACATGGCAGTGATTCCCATTCTGGTGCTGATGCCGCTGCTGGCGTTGCCCGGCGTTGTTGTTGAAAGTGTGGATGCATCGTTCGTTGCGCAGTGGCCCGGCTATCTACGGGCACTGGCGGTGACGGTAGTGATCGCAGGACTGGTAGTGGCTGGAAAATATTTTTCGTATCACGTGTTTCGCGCGATTGCCAAAACACGCTTGCGCGAAATTTTCACGGCGTTGTCGCTGGCGTTGATAGTGGGCATCACACTGTTGATGCAGTTGGTAGGCATCTCGCCAGCATTGGGCGCGTTCGTTGCCGGTCTGGTGTTGGCCAACTCGCAATACCGCCGCACGCTGGAAGCCGACATTGAACCTTTCAAAGGTTTGCTGTTGGGCTTGTTCTTTATCTCGGTTGGCATCGGCATTGATTTCTCGCTGGTCGCCGATGCGCCATTGCAGGTGGTAGGTGCGGTGGCACTGTTGATTGCACTTAAAGCGGTGGTCATGTTGCTGGTGAGTCGCTGGCTCGGATTATTGCCAGTGCACAGTGCCGGCTTTGCCTTGGCCTTGTCGCAGGGCGGCGAGTTTGCGTTTGTGTTGTTTCAGTTTGCCCACAATGTGGCAGTCATCAACAGCGAACAAGCGCGCATGCTTACCTTGATTGTGGCGTTGTCGATGGCCACTACACCGTTGTTGATGCAGTGGTATACGCGCAGGGTAGTGCCGCGTTTTATGTCAGCATTGCCGGCGCCGGCTTTTGACACCATCGATGAGCAGCATTCGATCATCCTGGCCGGCTTCGGCCGCTTTGGTCAGGTGATCGGCCGTTTCCTGATCGGGCAGGGGTTGAAAGTAACAGTACTCGAGAAAGACCCCGAGCAAATCGAATTGCTGCGTAAATTCGGCTACAAAGCCTATTTCGGCGATGCCAGCCGCCCGGAAGTGTTGCGCAGTGCTGGCATTGCCAAAGCCCGCTTGCTGATTGTTGCGGTGGATGAAATTGATGCCAGTCTTTCGATCATCCGATATGCGCGCCAGGAATTCCCTGAACTCACTATCTTTGCCCGCGCGCATAACCGTCAGCATGCTTTCGATTTACATCAGCTGGGCGTGCAGCAATACAAACGTGAGATGTTTGAATCCTCACTGGCCTTGGCCAGCAGCATCATGCAGTGGCTCGGGCAATCGCAGGAGCAGGCAACCCTGAAGGCCGCGCAGTTTCGCGAATACGATGAAGAAACCCTGAACGAATCATTCCGCTTCTTTGAAGATGAGCCGGCGCTGGTGTCCTACACCAAAACCCGCCGTGGTGAGCTCGAGCGTATTCTGCAAAGCGACAGTTACGAAACCCAGCCGGGCAAGTGACTGGCATCCGTCCAGTTGCCATGCAGCCCCTGCCGCAAACGGAACGGCAGTTTGGCGCGGCCAAGCGGGCCGTTTTCCACTGCCATGGCGTCGAAGATGGCCAGCTCGGAATAGTTCAGCACGATGTTGTCTATCAATGCGACGACATAGCCCTCACCTTCAGGTGCTGTTTTTGATTTGGGAATGAAGCAGGGTTCCTGGATCAGGCAGTCAGGGCCGCAGAACCAGGTGCTTTGTTTGCCGGTGTGCAAATCCATGAAGCCGAGCAGGTTCATGCGTAAACCGGAAGCGCGTGCACTGGGGGCATTGAATGGCAGCGACGTATCCATCACCAACAGCCAGCCATAGCGATTGTTCTGGGTTGCGTAGCGGTCGTCGATGCGTGGGAACTCGCCCATCATGTCGGTCAGACGTTCCACTTTTTCGAAGTCTTCGCCCTTGCTGTTGAAGTCCACTGTCCAGCGCGTCATGAAGGAGCGGCCTTCTTCACGGTTGTAGGGAGCGCCGTGAATGTCGGGGAAGAACGGGAACATATTGTTCTTCGCCACCGGCGTGTCGAAGTAAACCTTGGTGCCGTCGTTGAAGGCGTTCATCACGTGCGAGCAGAACAGGTTAGGCGACTTGAACCATTTCATGTCCTTGGCTTCGCCGTTCTTGCGTGGCAACAGGCCCAGATAAACCGGCAGCGTGGTATCGAAACCGAAATGCGGCAGCCCGGCTTTCAGGCGATCCCAGTTGGAGGTGCTGGGGACGATATGAAACACCGCGTAATCTTCGGTAACGCCGAAGTCATGCATCATGCAGTAGTAGGGAACCTCGAACCATACTTCGCGCACCAGCTCGCCGGCCGGGTTGATCTCCATGTAAGTGCAGTCTCTGGTCAGCAGACCTTTGGATGCATAGCTGAAGGCCACCATGTTGCCGGTGAGCGGGTCAATCTTGGGGTGGGCGCAGAAGGTTTGACTGTGCGACTTGCCGCCCCAATCGGTATAGCCGAAGGTTTCCATTGTCAGCGGGTCCATCACCAGCGCCGGGCTGTCTTCTTTCAGTGCCAGCAGCTTGCCGGCATGCACAAAGGCATTGGTGTTGGCAGTGCCACGAATGCGCCCTTTGACGGATTCATCATCGGTGGCTGGATTGCGATAAGCACCGAACAGCGCCTTGCCAGCCGCACGTTCGAGCTTGAACTTGTCGGTTTGCGCATAACGTTGCTTGAAATCGACTTTGCCGCCACGGAACTTGAACTGCGAAATAAGGCCGTCGCCATTGAAGAACTGGTCGTTGTCGAACATCGGCGCAAACTGCTGGTCGGGGTGTACCCGGTGAAAAGTACCGTGCAATTCGGGCGGAATAACGCCTTCAACTTCCATATCAAGAATGTCGCCCTCAAAGCGCAGTGGTTTGAGAATGCCTGAAAAAGCGAGGGTCTCGGGGAAATGTGCCATGACGTGTCTCCATCTGATTTGGAGCTGGATTAAACAGAACTCGTTAGTGCATTACAATCCAGGCAACTTAATCTGAAACAAGGAAACGCCAAAATGGAAAGTGGACTGCATACCTTGTGCGAATTGTTCCGCCAGCTCGGTTTGCCCGACGATCTGCCGGCAATGGAGCGTTTCATCGCCGAGCATCGGCCACTGGAGCGCAGCATTCAACTGAGCGCTGCGCCGTTCTGGAATCAGGGGCAACGCGAATTCCTGCAGCAAGCACTCAGCAACGATGCAGATTGGACTGAACTGGTGGATCAGTTGGATGCTCGTCTACGTTAGGGCTTGCCCGCCGAAGCTTCAGCGAAGGTGGGCAATTATGGCATCGCAGATCTGATCCTGCGTCATGCTGTCGCCATTGATCGTGAGGTCGGCGTATTTGCGGTAGAGCAGCGTGCGTTCTTCGAACAGGTCGGCAAAGCTTTGTTCGGGGCGTTTGGCGATGCCGCGGGTTTCGTAATCGGTGATGCGTTTGCGCAAGGTGTCGACGCTGACATCCAGATAGATGCAAGTGCCGTTAACGCGCAGATGTTGCATGGCGGCATCGCTGTAAACGGCACTGCCGCCGGTGGAGATAATGTGATTCTCAACATTGAGTCCTTGCAGCGCACTCGCTTCTATTTCGCGCAGACGCAAATAACCTTCCTTGTCTAGTATGTCCTGCAGTGAGCGGTGCTCGATGTGCTGGATCAACACATCGGTGTCGACAAAGTCATGCGAGGTGCGCTTGGCGAGAATGATGCCGATGGTGCTTTTGCCGGAGCCCGGCATGCCGATAAGAACGACGTTGGATTTGGTGGACATAAATGCGGCCTGAAAACGATGCGCAATTATGCCAGCCAACGCTCCAGCAACACACGCATCAGTTGATTGGTGGCCGCAAAACGTGCGGGGCTTGCAAGCATGGCCTGCGCAGTTTGCACATAGCGGCTGCCGTCGAGTTCATCAGTGTCCTGCGCCAGCCATGAGCGTGCATCCTGCAGCGTGGTTTCCAGATGAAACTGCAGCGCCAGCACTTGCTCATTCCACACAAAGCCCTGATTGCGGCAGCCGCTGCTGGACGCCAGCAGTTGTGCACCTTCCGGTAACGTAAAGGTATCGCCATGCCAGTGGAATACCTCGGCTTCATCGGGAAATGCAGCGGCCAGTGCTGAACCTGCGCAGTCCGGTCGGCGTGTTACAGGCCACCAGCCGATTTCCTTGTAAGCGTTTTTGAAGACATGCCCGCCGAGCACCTCTGCCAACAGCTGTGAGCCGAGACAAATACCGAGCACGCGTTTGCCGGCAAGAACGGTTTGTTTGATGAACTGTTTTTCGCTTGCCAGCCAAGGCAAAGTGGCTTCATCGTAAACGCCCATCGGGCCGCCCATGATGATCAGTGCATCGAAGTCGCCTTGCGCTGGTAAAGCATCGTTGGCAAACAAGCGGGTACAGCTGAGCTGATGACCTAGCGAAAGCAATTCAGCTTCCATGCTGCCGAGCCCTTCAAACGCCACGTGTTGCAGATAGTGGATACGCATAAGGAGAACGCTTCTTTGATTACTGTGCTTTGAGCACTTTCTGCACAACCGGATTGTTCAGCATCCACTGCCGCAGTGCTGCCACTTTCGGAAACCAGTTCACATCCACTTCATCACCTTCCAGCCAGTTGGTGATCGTAAACAAATACATATCGCAGATGCTGTAGTGATCGCCCAGTACGAACGGGCCTTTGATCAAATTGTTTTCTATTTCCTCAAAACAGGCCTTCATGGTTTGCGGCACTTTTTGTTTCATCGACGCTATCGCCGCTTCATCATCTGACCAGCGATAGCCGCGATAACGATGAGCGTGAGCCACATGCACAGTCGAACACAGATAGCTGTTGAAGGACTGCACTTGCGCGAACTGCCACGGATCGTCGAGCGGAGCCAATCTGGCAGCAGGAAAGCATTGCGCGATGTAGGCCAGAATTGCGGGCGTTTCAGTCAACACACCTAGCGAAGTAATCAGTGCCGGCACACGGCCCTTCGGATTGATCGCCAGATATGCAGGTGAACGCTGTTCCTGCTTTGCGAAATCAACTTTGTGGGCTTCATAAGAAACACCACTGTGTTCGAGTGCAAGATGAGAGGCGACAGCGCAGGAGCCAGGTGCGTAATACAACTTCAACATGAAACTATCTCCACCGATTATTGTTGGGCGGCCGGCTCACCATATATGTTCGCGACCATCCCAGCTCCAGAACCGTCCGGACTCGGTCATGGTCAGGTTATCGATCAATTTGAAAAGACCGCTTGCGCTTTCTTCGGCGGAAATTTCAGCACTGGCGCCGCCCATGTCAGTGCGCACCCAGCCCGGATGCAGCGGGCACACGATGATGTTGTCAGGTGCCAGTTCTTGCGCCAGTACTTGCATCACCTTGCTCACCGCAGACTTCGACGTGCGATAAGCATAGCGGCCTGTGCCCATTTCCAAACCAAACGCGCCCATCTGGCTGGATATGGTCAGCACGCGTGGGCGGTCAGCGCGTTTCAGATTGGGTATCAAGGCAGTGGTAAGGCGAAACGGCGCCAGCGTATTAATCTCGAACGTATGCATCCAGGCTTGGTAGTCCATGTCATGAATGCCCTGATGATCGCCACCCATTACGCCGGCGTTGTTGATTAACACATTCACCGCGCGCGTGCCGAGCTGCTGACAGAAGAGTTGCACTGAGTGGGCATCGCCCACATCAAGCTGTGCAATTTCCAGCGAGCCGGCTGATGCCAGAAGTTCAACCGCTGTGGAAGGTTGTCTGCAGCATGCCACCACGTGATGACCTGCCTGCAGAAACTGGTGTGTCAGTGCCAATCCTATACCGCGATTGGCGCCGGTGATGACGATGGTTTGCATGGCATTATTTCTTTTTGGTGGTTTTCTTCTGCGGGCTTTTCTGTTTTGAACTTGACGGCTTGCCTAGTGGTTTTTTGGT
>CANCGR010000116.1 GCA_947377625.1 Gammaproteobacteria bacterium
GTCACTGGTGCACGCCCTGTCATCGATGGCAGCAATGCGACGCAGCTGGAAAGTCTGCCTGGGCAAGCGCCGCGCTCGTTGCAATATCACGATAACAACTCCATGAAAACCGATGTCAACGGCAACCTGGTTTCAACACGCGCACTTTATAAACTGGGACTGGTCATGGTAGGCCCGCAACTGGGTTACAACTACAGCAGCGGCGCGGCCGGTTATATCAGCATCGAAAATCTCGATATTGGCAACAGCTCCTACAACGTGCCCTTTACCGAAGGAAAATACGGCACCCAGGATAGCTATTCCAGTTTCGGCACCTGCTTGTTTGTCGAAGCGGCCGCCCATCTGGTGGTGAAGAACAACTTGCTGCACGACTGCGGCAACGGATTGTTCATCAATTCAAAAAACGGTGCACTGGTAGAGCTGTCACAAGATGTGCTGATTGAAGGCAATGTCATTTACAACAACAGCAATCCGCCGATAGCCGGCGCCAGCAACGGCTTTTCTGAACACAATAGCTACACCGAAGCACGCGATATCATTTTTCAATACAACTATTTCGGCGACGTGCGCCCTGGTGCAGGCGGTGCGTGTTTGAAAGACCGCTCATCCGGTCTAATCATTCGCTACAACAATTTCGCCTCCAACTGTCTTGTCATCGATCTGCAGGATTCGACCGGTGGCAACCAGTTGATTTACGGTGATGCCGGTTACAGCAAAACCTCGATCTACGGCAATTTGTTCGATCTCAAACCCGGCGTCTCTGGCAACAGCCTGATCCACTACGGTGGTGACAGCGGGCAAACCGCCAGCTATCGGCAAGGGACTTTGTATTTTTACAACAACACTGCGACCTTGAAGGGTGATGCCACGCACGGGCTCTATCCCGAAGTGCTGTTGTTCAACCTGGATATGCCCAAAGCGGTTGCTGATGTAAAAAACAATGTGTTCCAGACCTCACCCATCACTGCTGGCGCTGCCGGCAAGATACAGGCAATGGCGGTTGGAAAAGGCACTGTTGTGCTGTCCAACAATTGGGTATCACCCAACGCGGCGCAGTATTGGCTGGGCCATTTGACGGGCGCGGTAGTAAGCGGGTGGAACACCAACAGCGGCGCTGGCAACAACCCCGGGTTTCTCAATGCAGCGCAGCACGATTACCGCCTGGCGGCAGGCTCGCCTTTGATTAATGCCGGCGTTGATCCGACCATGTTTAACCTGGTGGTGCCGATTGCGGAGCCGAGCCCAATCACCGTTCGCAAACAAAACGGTGCCATTGATATAGGCGCATTCGAGTACTAAGACGTCAGATTGAACGCACTATCAGCGTGGCAAAGCGGCCGGTAACAGCCTGCTTGCGGTAGGAATAGTAGCGGTCGGCGTGGCATACGGTGCATTGCACCTGCCCGCTGATCTGCTGCACCCCGGCAGAGCGCAAGCGCAGACGCGCCAGTGCATAAAGATCGGCCAGCCATTTGCCGGCATTATTATCGGTCTGGAAAGCTGAGCGCGTGGCGGCTTGATCACCGATGGCAGCCTTGGCCAGAAAAGCATCGCGCACTTCATTGCCTACTTCAAAATGACAAGGACCAATCGCCGGCCCGAGCCAGCAGCGCACTTGCGCTGGCGCCGCACTGAAATTTTTGAGCGTAGCTTCCAGCACGCCATTGCACAGCCCACGCCAGCCGGCATGGGCTACTGCGATCTCACTGCCATCTTCCGAGCAAAACAGCACCGGCAAACAATCCGCAGTCAATACGCCCAACACAATATTGGGTTCACGGGTATAGAGTGCATCGGCTTCCGGTGGCGGTTCCACCACAGAGTCGGTGGCGCGCCAAACGCTGATGCCATGCACTTGTTGCATCCACTGCAGTTGCAACAAGGGTTGCTGGCACTGCCGCTGCAAACTGGCCAGCAGCAAACTGCGATTACGATTTACTGTGGTGGCGTCATCGCCCACATGCAGGGCCAGATTGAAGGCGCTGAAGTTGTGCTCACTGCAGCCATCATGCCGCGTGGTAACGAAGCACTGCACACCAGCAGGCGCCGCAAAATCAGCACGACCCGCCAGCTCAGACACGATCCACTTCCAGCAGTCGCAGCAGTTCCTGCATGTCGGCAGGCAACGGCGCTTGCCACTCCTGATATTCGCCCGTGCCCGGATGAATGAAGCCCAAGGCGCCGGCATGCAAGGCCTGACGCCGGAATTTCTGCAGATACTCCAGCAATTCGGGTGCCGCTCCGCGCGGCGGCTTCAGGCGGCCGCCATAAACCTGGTCACCTACGATCGGCATGCCGATGTGTGCCATATGCACGCGGATCTGGTGAGTACGACCGGTTTCCAGCTGACAAACCAAATGACTGTGACTGCGAAAACGATTCAGTACACGGTAATGCGTAACGGCTGGCCGTGCGTCATCGGCATCGGTGACTGCCCGTTTTTGACGCTGATGCTGATGACGACCAATCGGCGCATCAACGGTGCCGCCGGCGGTCGCCACACCGTGCACCACGGCCTGGTAATGCCGCGACACGGTTCGCTCCGACAATTGGCCTACCAAGTCCTGATGGGCCGTCAGGTTGCGGGCCACCACCATCAGGCCGCTGGTGTCTTTATCGAGCCGGTGCACGATGCCGGCGCGTGGCACCGAGGCCAATTCAGGGAAACGTGCCAGCAAGCCATTGAGCAAGGTGCCGGTGTAGTTACCGGCCGCCGGATGCACCACCAAACCCACGGGTTTGTTGACGATAATGACATCTTCATCTTCATGGACAATGGTCAGTTCCATCGGTTCCGGCAGGAATTCGGTGACGGATTCCAGCTCAGCCAGCAGCACCAGTTGATCGCCCTCCAGCACCTTGTCCTTGGATTTGCCAAGTTCGCCGTTAAGGGTCAATTGGCCGGTCTTGATCCATTCCTGCAGCCGTGCCCGCGAAAAATCGGGGAACAATTGGGCCGCAGCCTGGTCAAATCGCAAGCCGGTCTGCTCCATACCCACAGCGTGGGCAAGTTCTATCTGTTCAGTCATTCAAGGGGGTCTCTGTTGGTACTGCTCAAACCAATCTGGTTCTTTGGCCACTGGGGCCGGAAGGTGTACACTTGCGCGCCATTATACAAACCCAATCCCTTCGCAGTGACAAACGTGATCAAGTTCTTCTTAAGCCTTACCCCCGCCAGAATTCTGCCGTTAGTACTGTTGCTCCTGCTTTTCGGCTGCAGTTCCGACGACGGCCTCAAAGACACCACTGAAGAAAAGCTGTGGAATCTGGGTCAGGACTCCGTCAATGGCAGCAACTGGACGCGCAGCATCGCCGTTATGCAGCAAATCGAGGCCCAATTCCCCTTTGGTCGCTATGCGTCGCAGTCACAACTGCTGCTGATCTACTCCTACTACATGAACAACGAACCGGAAGCCGCGCGCACTGCCGCTGACCGTTTCATCAGGCTCTATCCGGATCATCCCAATATCGATTATGCGTACTACATGAAAGGCATGGCCTTTTACAGTCAGGACGAGCGCATACTCGGCCGCTGGATGCCCACCGACCCGAGCCGACGCGATCCGGGCAAGGCCAAAGAATCTTTTACGGATTTTTCACAGCTGGTCACTCTGCATCCGACTTCGCCTTATGCCGCTGATTCACGCTCGCGCATGATCTATCTGCGCAACCTGTTGGCCACCTACGAGATCAACGTGTCAGAGTTCTACATTGAGCGCCAGGCTTATCTGTCGGCACTTAACCGCGCCCGCTATGTTGTGGAAAACTATCAGGGTTCGCCATCGGTGCCGCGCGCTTTGGAGATCATGACTGAAATGTATTTGCGACTGGGGCTCAACGATCTTGCTGACAGCACCCTGGCAATCCTCAAAGCCAACCACCCCGACAGCAAAACGCTGGATAACAGCGGCAATTTCATCGTCTCGTCGCAGATCACCGATCCCTCATTCCTGTATTCGATGAGTTTCGGTCTGGTGGGCACCAACAAGAAAGATACACCGCTGGCACCCCAGCACCGCCCTACTGCTCTGGAAATGCCCTACAAATTCGAGTTGCCGGATATCACGCGTAAACGCTCACTGCTCAATATCCTGACTTTCGGCACCTTTGGTGATCCGGGCACCCAACCACCCACCACAAAATAACGCGCGGAGTCGCCAATGGCTTTGCGCTATTTGTCTGCTGACCAACTGTTGTCCGATTCCCAGCAACTGGCGATCAACATCCTGAAAAGCGGCTTCGTGCCTGACTTGCTGGTGGCGTTGTGGCGCGGCGGCACCCCGGTTGGCATCGGCATTCATGAAGTGTTGGCGCTCACCGGGCATCGCTGTGAGCATTTGCCGATTCGCGCCGAATCCTATACCGGCATCAATGAACAGCGCGAAGTGCGCTTTTCCGGGCTTGAACTGCTGCAGTCATTCATCATCACGCACACCTCCAGCCGCATTCTGCTGGTCGATGATGTGTTTGATACCGGCCGTACCATTCAGGCGCTGGTCAAAAAGATCGACGACATGGTGGTGAACAAGTCGCTCGACATCCGCATTGCCACTCCGTGGTTCAAGCCTGGAAAAAACAAGACGGCCATGCTGCCTGATTTCTATCTGCATACCACTGAAGAGTGGCTGGTGTTTCCGCACGAATTGCAGGATCTCAGCGATGCAGAATTGCTGGCCAAACCCGGCGACCAGAATGTAATGCAGCAGCTGGTTGAATTGCGCAAGCAACCTTTGCCGGCAGAGCAAGTCCTCTAACTGACAGAATTCGCTATACTGGCGCCCGATATTTAAACCTGATGGTGTAACTCCCGCATGACTTATTGTGTTGGCATTTCGGTGGCGGCCGGCATGGTGTTTTGTTCTGACTCCCGCACCAATGCCGGAGTCGACCAGATCAGCACCTACAGCAAGATGTTCCGGTTTGAACTGAGCCCGGAGCGCCAGTTTGTGATCATGACTGCTGGCAACCTGGCCACGACCCAGGCCACGATGGCGCAGTTGAAAAAAGACATTCGCACCAATGCCGCGCACAGTCTCAACACGGTAATGTCGATTGGTGATGCCGCCGATTACCTCGGCGATGTCAGTCGCCAGCAGCAGGACAAACATTCGCTCAGCGGCGTCGGCTTTCAGGCCAGTTTTGTTTTGGGCGGGCAGATTGCCGGCAACGACCATCGCATCGTGATGATCTACCCGGAAGGCAACCACATCACCAGCAGCAAGGACACGCCTTATCTGCAAATCGGTGAGAGCAAATACGGCAAGCCGGTGCTTGATCGCATTCTCACCCCGGAAACGGCACTGGATACGGCCGCATTGTGTGCACTGGTTTCGATGGATTCAACGATGCGCAGCAACTTGACGGTAGGCCCGCCTATCGAAGTGCTGATCTACCAGACCCGCAGCTTCAACCTGAATACGCACTATCGTTTCGGTGAGGACAGTTTATTCCTGCGCGATCTCAAGAAGAGCTGGGACAACAACCTGAAGGAAGCGTTCCATCAGTTGCCGCCGTTGCGACTGGAAGCCCAGGATCTCACGCCTGAGAACGAGTCCAACACTTATTGATCATCCTCTTGATCATCGTATTGACCTGCTACTGACTCTTGCGTGCGCCTTTACGCAACTCGACTGGCTTGAACCAGGCGTTGTTGAGTTCTTCGTGAATGTCGGCGATTGAAATTTGCAGTTCGTCGATAAATTCGAGCAAGCCGTTTTGCAGCAGGCTGGTAATGTTTACTTCGGTAGTCACTTTGCGCACGCGCGCTACCGCTTGCAGCACATCAGCGTTGTTGGGCAGCTTGTGCAGATAGTCGACGAGATCGTTGAGGCAATAGCCGATTGAGCGCGGAAACTCGTCGTCTTGCAGCAAGAACTTCACGACGTCTTCACCTTTGACCTGGCTGTGGGTTTTCAGACGATAGGCCTGATAACCACTGACGCAACGCAGCACGTTCATCCACACTACATTTTCGTAGGGCTCCAGCACCGTCATTTGTTTCTGTTTGCCGGCGCGGGCGAAGGCTGGCAGCATGCTGATGGAACCGACATCCACAATACGCGAAATCATGTCGGCGCGTTCGAGCTTGCGACCCAGCTGGATAAACGCAAAGGCGGTGTTGTGGCTCATGCACCCTGACAGAATCCCGAAGATACGCTGACAATCGGCTTCCACTGTTTCCAGCATCTGCTGGCGCGAACGCCGGCTGATGGTGCGGGTCAGTGCTTCCTTGAGTGACAAATACAGATCGTTGATTTGCTCCCACACTTCGGCCGGCATTACTTCGCGCGTAGTGCGGGCATTTTCGCGCATCATGTTGGCACAATTGATCACGGAAGCCGGATTCTTGCCGTCTGCCAACAGGTAGCGCACCACCTGTTTCTCTTCGACGCTCTGATGCAACTTGGCATAACCTTCGTTGCAGCCGGTGATATCGACCAACAGACTCCAACCGATTGGAGAGCCACTAGGCAGATCCAGCAACATCGACGAATAGACATTGACCAGTCGCGCGGTATTCTCGACCCGCTCAAGATAGCGGCCCAGCCAGTAAACGCGTTCGGCTACACTCGACAGCATCAGTGCGCTCCTGTGCTACTTTGACTTTGGCTTTGCGAAGCACTGCCTGGTTTGACGTTTTCATCGACAATCCAGGTGTCTTTGCTGCCGCCGCCCTGCGAGGAGTTCACCACGTAGGAACCTTTTACCAGTGCCACTCGCGTCAAGCCGCCCGGCGTCACATAGCTGTTTTTGCCTTGCAGGATGAACGGGCGCAAGTCGATATGACGTGGCTCCACGGTGCCGTCATGCAGGATCGGCGCGGTGGAGAGATTGACCAGCGGTTGCGCCATGTAATTGCGAGGATTGGACTTGATACGACCGGCAAATTCTTCACGCTCTTTCTTGCTGGCCTTGGGACCCATCAGCATGCCGTAGCCACCGCTTTCATTGGCGGGCTTGACGACCAGCTTGTCGAGATTTTTCAGCACGTGGTCGCATTGCGCGGGATCAATGCACAGGTAACTCGGCACGTTGGGCAGAATTGGCTCTTCACCGAGGTAGTATTTGATCATGGCCGGCACGTAGGTATAGATCACCTTGTCGTCGGCCACCCCGGCACCTGGTGCATTCGCCAGTGCCACATTGCCTTTAAGCCAGGCACCGAGCAAGCCGGCGACCCCCAGTTGCGAATCAGCATTGAACACCTTGGGATCGATAAACATGTCGTCGATGCGACGATAGATCACATCGACCGGTGCCAGACCGGCGATGGTCTTCATATAGACCTTGTCATCTTCTACGATCAAGTCACTGCCTTGCACCAATTCAGCGCCCATCTGCTGCGCCAGGAAGCTGTGCTCAAAATAGGCGGAGTTGAAAATGCCAGGCGTCAGTACCACGACTTCAGGCTTGACCTTGTCGCGTGGCGACAGCGAGGCCAGCATTTC
>CANCGR010000117.1 GCA_947377625.1 Gammaproteobacteria bacterium
CGCGCCGCCACGCTGATCAAGCGCTCGGGCTGGTCTACCGATCAGTTCAAGCCCGGCGCCCATGTAGAGATCAAAGGCAACCCACACCGTGATGACCCGCATGCCTGTTACCTGGAAAGCTTCACGCTCAACGGCGCAGCAGAAATCAACCGCAACGACCAGTTCACTACCAGCGCCCCGGTCGACACCTCGAAACGTCCGCTGCACCTGGCCGATGGCCAGCTCAACATCAGCGGCGACTGGGCCGTTGAACAGCTGGTGCTGACAGTACCGCCCAGCGGTGGCCGAGGCTCGATGATCCCCAAAAGTCTGATCAAGGATTTTGCCAGTGGCAAGCTGACGCCGGCTGAGCTGCAAGCCATGCAGCCACCACGTCCGACTGCCGCCTATACAGAAAAGGGCCAGGCTGCGGCCAAAGCTTTCAACAGTAGTTCCCCACAAGACAACCCATGGTTTAACTGCAAACCAACCAGCCTGATTCGCGACTGGACCTCTGACTGGCCGATCAACCAGTTCAAGCAGAGCACTACCGCTCAGGGCGAAAAGATCATCGATATCACCTATGGCTTGTATAACTTCAAACGCCAGATCCACGTTGGCATGGACAAACATCCAGCCAAACTGGCACCGAGCTATGCCGGCCACTCCATTGGTAAATGGGAAGGCGATACGCTGGTGGTGGATACTGTCGGCTTTGCCGAAGGCGTGCTGTCTCCCCCCACTCGCAACAGTGATCAGCTACATATAGTCGAGCGCTTCTCTCTCGACACTCAAAAGATGGCGCTGAAACGTGAATATTCAGCGACCGATCCGGTTTACCTGACAGCGCCTTATGCCAGCTATGATGTGATGTATCTCTCGGATGTACCTTTCGAAGCACAGACCTGCAAGGAAATGACGCCGGAACTCATGCAGAAGAAGTAAGTTCGCAAACTCCTGTTCCAACTCTTTGTTCAACAAGGCCGGTCAGCTATAACGTAGCTGCCCGGCCTTTTTGTTGGCAGCGCAAGCTTGCGCGTACTACGCAAGAACGCAGGCCCCCGCATCCCTTTGAACCCGCTGTTCAAGCGCCTGAAAGCTACTACGTGGCGGGCCGGTCCTTGGGGTAGTATTGCGCGCCACATCCATAAAAACAGGGGGAATCCATTCATGATGACAACAAAAAAATCGATGCTGATGGTCGCGATTGTCAGCGGCCTGATGCTGGGGGCTTGCTCGCAAGACAAGCCGTCAACACCTGCGGCCACCACCGCAGTCGCGCCAGCAGCAATGCCGGACGCAGCCGCACTCAAAGCCGCTGCCGATGACGGCAAGGAATGGCTGACCTACGGCCGTGACTATGCGGAAACCCGTTTCAGCCCGCTTAAAGCGATCACTGCTGACAACGTGAAAGACCTCGGCGTGGCCTGGTCTTTCGATACTGATTCCTTTCGCGGCCTCGAAGGCACACCGCTGATTCACGACGGCATCATCTACGCCACACGTCCGTGGAGCAGCGTATTTGCATTGGATGCACGCACCGGTAAAAAGTTGTGGGATTTTGATCCGCAAGTCGACAAGAGCATGGGCTGGAAAGCCTGCTGCGACGTGGTCAACCGTGGCGTGGCCTTGTATGAAGGCAAAGTGTATGTGGGCGCCATTGATGGTCGCCTGATTGCACTGGATGCCAAGACCGGCGTGCAGCTGTGGCAGGTGCAGACCGTTGATCCAGCCAAGTCCTACACCATCACCGGCGCTCCACGCATTGCCGATGGCAAGGTCATCATCGGCCAAGGCGGCGCTGAGCTCGGCACTCGCGGCTATCTCACAGCCTACGATGCCAAGACGGGTGAACAAGCTTGGCGCTTCTGGGTTGTGCCGGGCAATCCAGCCGATGGCTTTGAGAATCCTGATGTGGAAAAAGCCGCTGCTACCTGGAGTGGAAAATGGTGGGAAGTTGGCGGGGGTGGCGATCCTTGGGACACCATCATTTACGATCCTGAACTGCGCACCGTTTATGTCGGCACCGGCAACGGCTCGCCGTGGAGTCACCAGCTGCGCAGTGACGGCAAAGGCGACAACCTCTACCTGTCTTCCATCGTTGCACTCAACGTCGACGACGGTCGCGTGAAGTGGCATTACCAAACCACACCGGCCGACAACTGGGACTACACCGCTGTGCAGCCGCTGATGCTGGCCACGCTCACAATGAAGGACGGCTTGCCACGCAAAGTCATCATGCAGGCACCGAAGAACGGCTTCTTCTACGTGCTGGATCGTGAAACCGGCAAGCTGTTGTCGGCCGATCCTTATGCGGAATTGAACTGGGCTTCCGGCGTTGATCTGGAAAGCGGGCGTCCGATCGAAACCGGCAACGGACGCTATACCACCGCCATCTCGATGGTGATGCCTGGCCCCACCGGTGCGCACAACTGGCACCCGATGTCGTACAACCCGGCTACCGGGCTGGTCTACTTGCCAACACTGCAAGGCACCACGTTCCCGTACTCGCAGGAAAAGGGCTTCACTCACAAGCAAGGCACCTGGAACCTCGGCATCAACCACGACGCCATGGTGGGCATTCCCTTGAAACCACAGAGCGAATACAAACCCGGCACCGGGCCCAAAACCCGCTCGCCTGGCGCGCTGGTGGCGTGGGATCCGGTCAAGCGTGAGCCGCGCTGGGTGGTGGATTATCCGTTCGCGATCAATGGCGGCACGCTGACCACCGCCGGCAACCTGGTATTCCAGGGCGGTGCTGATGGCAAGCTGCGCGGCTTCACGGCCGATAAAGGCGAACTGGTGTGGGAAGTGGATCTGGGCGTTGGCATCATCGCGCCGCCGGTCACCTTCGAACTGGATGGCAAGCAGTATTTGTCAGTGCTGGCTGGCTGGGGTGGCTCCTCCGGCTTGATTGGCCCCAACAGTACCGGCCAATACAAACCGATTGGACGTCTGTGGACCTTCGTGATCGGTGGCGACAAAAACATCGTGCCCGTCAAAGGGCAGCCATTGCCTGAACTGACTGCAATCCCGTTCGACAACAACAAGAAGCTGCTGGCGCAGGGCGAAAACGTCTACACCCAGCACTGCATGTTATGTCATGGCGCTGGCGCCGTTTCCGGCGGTACGCTAGCCGACCTGCGTTATGCGGCACCTGCTACCTATGACAACATTCTCAACATCGTGCGTCATGGCGCCTACACCGGCTTGGGCATGCCCAACCTTGGTGAATGGGTGACAGACGACGAGGTGAATGCCGCAAGAAACTGGCTGCTGTCATTGAGAGCTGATCTGATGAAACCCAAGAAATAACTGCACCCACGCAACAAATACAAACCCCGGCTCATGCCGGGGTTTGTATTTTGGGGTCAGCAAATGCCACCTGCTTGCTTATCGGCGGGAGCCGGCGTAGCCTGCGTAAATAATTAACGAATTAATTAATTATTTATGGCTGCCAGGAAAGCAACGTCCAAGCCCCGCCCCGGTCGCCCGACCCAACAACAGGGCATTGATGCCAAAGGCGCCATCATTGCCGCTGCCTGCCTGTTGTTTGCCCAACACGGCATCAAGGGCAGCAGCAACAAATTGATTGCTGCACAAGCCGGCGTTACGGCAGCGATGATTCCTTACTATTTCAGCAAGCGCAGCGCGCTGCACAGCTCGGTGCTGGAAGCCTGCTTCAATCCCTTGCTCGACGGCCTGCCCGACATCAAGACCCTGCCGCAGCTGGTACATTATTTTCATCAACACCTGAGTTCGCGGCCCTGGCTGCCGCATTTGATGATTCGTGAAGTGCTGACTCCTGACGGGTTGCTGCTGCCGCTGTTCCAGAAAAATTTTGCTCCACATATTTTCGGTTTCTTCAAACAACTGCTGGTCAAGCAAGTGCAGCCACTCAAGTTGCGGCCTGATTTCGATGTTGATCGCCATGTGGTGTTGCTGATGGGCATGATGGTTTATCCGTTCATGTCGATGGGAGTGGCGCAAAATCTGACCGGCCGCAAATTCGACAACAACATGCTGGCAGGATTCCGGGACGATGCTCTCAAGCTGTTCCTGAAAGGGATTACTGCCAAATAACGCGAGGTAAAGATGCGCATAGTAAAAATTCTGCTGCCACTGGTGGTGCTTGCACTGCTGATCTACGGCGGCATCCGTTTTTTTGGGAATAAGTCGGCAAGCGCAGAGCACATGGCGCTGGGCACACTGGAGCGCGATCGCGTCACTTTATCGGCAACTGCGCCCGAGATCATCACCAGTCAGCCGGTGACCGAAGGCAGCCATGTGGAAGCCGGCACTTTACTTGTTCAGCTCGACACGGCATTGCAGCAAGCCACTGTCCACAAAATTGAAGCGGATATAGCGCAGCAAGAAGCCAATCTGGACAAGTTGCATCATGGCGCGCGCAATGAAGAAGTGCGCTCGGCAACAGCCAGAGTGGAAACAGCACGCATTGTGCTGGCAGAGAGTCAACGTGATTTTGAGCGCATCCAATCGATAGCAGCACAACAACTAGCCTCACGCGCCAATCTGGACACTGCAACCAGCCAGCGTGATGGCAACGCCTCCCGCTTGCGTGATGCTGAAGCCCAGCTGGCGCTGGTGAAGGCTGGCACCCGCAGTGAAGATCTTGTGCAAGCGGAAGCGCAACTGACTGCGACACGCGCACTGTTGGCTGCAGAGCAACAGCGCCTGGCCAATCTTTCCATCACTGCCACCGTAAGCGGGATACTCGATACGCTACCGTGGAATACCGGTGAACGCGTGAGCGCTGGTGCTCAAGTTGCGGTATTACTTACCGATAACGCGCCTTATGCGCGCGTCTATATTCCTGAGACCAGTCGTGCTGCGATAAATAGTGGCATGCAGCTGAGCGTGCATGTCGATGGTTCGAGCGAGGTTTTCCGAGGCACCGTGCGGTGGATTTCACACGAGCCAGCCTTTACTCCCTACTACGCACTCAATGGCTCTGAACGTAGTCGTCTGGTTTATCTGGCCGAAGTCGCCTTGCCGGCCACCGCCAACTCCTTGCCCGCAGGCCTGCCGGCACAAGTGGAGCTGCCTTGATGGATTTTGCGATTGAAGCGCACGGAGTGACGCGAAGGTTCGGCACCTATACCGCTGTTGATAAACTGGATCTGCGCATTCCCAAAGGCACTATCTATGGTTTTCTCGGCCCCAATGGCTCCGGCAAATCCACCTCTATTCGACTGTTGACCGGTTTGCTGACACCGGATGCAGGCACTATCAATATTCTGGGCCTGGATCTGCCCAGACAAGCCGAACTGTTGCGCACACGCATCGGCTACATGACGCAACGCTTCTCGTTGTTCGGCGATCTGACATTGATCGAAAATTTGCAATTCATTGCCAGAATTTACAGCCTCGATCGCAAACTTATGAAAGCGCGCATTGCAGAATTGCTTGAACTTTATGAGCTGGCTGACCGCAGCAACCTGCTCGCTGACTCGCTCAGCGGTGGACAAAAACAGCGACTGGCACTGGCGGCAGCTACCATTCATCAACCAGAACTGCTTTTTCTGGACGAGCCCACCTCTGCGGTTGATCCGGAAAATCGCCGTGATTTTTGGGAGAAACTGTTTGATCTCAGTGATGCCGGCACCACCATTCTGGTCTCCACCCACTACATGGATGAAGCGGAGCGTTGCCACTATCTGGCGATACTCGAAGCGGGCGTGAAGCGTGCAGACGACACGCCGCAAAATCTGATGAACAACATGAAGGCCAATGTGGTGGAGATCAGCGGCCCCAACCTGCGTCAGCTGAAGCAGCAATTGTTGTCTGTGCCTCATGTCAAATCAGTGGCGCAACAGGGCGTGCAATTGCGCGTACTGGTAGACAAGCAGGTTGTTGATCCCCTCGACTACATCAGAGCCGCCACGCCTGGTTTGCAGGCACTGCACCTTTTGGCTTTGGTGCGCCCCTCACTCGAAGACGTATTTGTCACTTCTACCGGAGGCAGACACTAATGCGCTTTCTCGGACGTATCGCTGCCATAACGCTCAAGGAATTCCGGCAACTATCGCGGGACCGTCTGACCTTCGGCATGGTAGTAATGATTCCTCTGATTCAATTGCTGATGTTTGGTTATGCGATCAATAACAATATTCGCAATATCAATGTCGGCCTGTTGGACGAGGCCCAGTCGTTTGCTTCGCGCAGCATTATCGAGGCAGTCAAAGCGACGCAGGTAGTCATTATCACGGCCCGCTTTGAGTCTGTGCAGGAAGCAGAAGCGGCTATTACTGCCGGCCAGGTAAGAGCCGTGCTGGTACTGCCGCGTGATCTCGAACATCGTGCGGCCAACAAAGCCAGCCAGCAAGCACTCGGGCAGTGGTTGATAGATGGCTCCGACAACATTGTGTCGTCGGCGCTGCTGGGCCTGCGTAATATGCCGCTGCAGGAATTACAGCGGAACTTCACTCAACAAAGCACGCCCACCTTTGAGGCGGTTTTGTACTTCAATCCGGAGCGACGCACTCCGGTCAATATCGTGCCGGGCTTATTGGCTGTGATCTTGACGATGACGATGATCCTCTTTACCGCCACCGCTATCGTGCGGGAAAAAGAACGCGGCAATATCGAATTGCTGATTACTACCCCGGTGCGCTCGCTGGAGCTGATGCTGGGTAAGATCATTCCCTTTATTTTGATCGGCCTCACGCAAATGACCATCATCCTCTCGCTAGGACATTTCGTTTTTCAGGTGCCTATCAACGGACAACCATTGCAAATAGTGGGGGCGACACTGCTGTTCATTTCCGCCAGTTTGACACTCGGCCTCATCATCTCAACCATTGCCAAGACGCAGCTGCAAGCCATGCAGATGACGGTGTTCATCTTGTTGCCCTCCATTTTGCTGTCAGGCTTCATGTTCCCGTACGAAGGCATGCCGGTGCCGGCCCAATACATTGCTGAAGCGCTGCCTGCTACGCATTTTGTAAGGATGATCAGGGGCGTGGTGCTGCGCGATGCCAGCTTGATGAACATGCAAGCAGATACCGCCTACCTGATCGGGTTTACAGTGATTGGCTTGATAATCGCCACACTGAAATTCAAGAAGTCACTGGATTGACGTATCCACACGACAAATAGCACCTGTGGCGTTAGAAGCCAACTGCACCTGAACTGCGCGATTCCATTGCAAGCAAAACAGCAACCCATTCATGAAAAAACCCGGCGTTGCTGGGCAAGGCCGGGTCTTTTCAAACAGTGCAGCTATTACTGATTCAGTTTTCTACCAAGCAATGCTGAACTTTCTTCTTCCAGCACATGGATGACAGTTTTGGACAAGGCAACCAAGCCAGCATTGATAAACAGCAAAGGTATCGCCACTCCCAAGCCCATCACGGTTGCAATCATCGCCTGACCAATACCATTGGCCATCAGTTTGGGGTCACTGGTACCGGCCGCTGTAATGGCCTGGAAAGTGATGATCATCCC
>CANCGR010000118.1 GCA_947377625.1 Gammaproteobacteria bacterium
CATTATGGTTTTCAATCAGTGCATGCATCGCCACTGGTCAAAGGCCAGCGTGCGTTGATTTATTCGGCAGCGGTGCGTGAAAACGGCGCTACCCATGGCAAGGTAATCGGGGCCTTGGGCATCGTGTTCAATTACGACGCGCTGGCGCAGGTGATAATGCGCAACACGCCGATCAGTGAGAGCCTTAAAGCAACCACCCGTGTCTGCATCACCAACAAGTCCGGGCTGGTGCTGGCGGATTCGGCCAACAAGATCCTGCAGGAGAGCCTCGACTTCCCGGGCCGTGCGGAGCTTTACGAACAGCAGACGGGTTACATCATTGCTGAAATTGGTACATGCCGTTATTGCATTGCCCATGCGCGGGCGCCGGGCTATGAAACCTATTCCACTGGTTGGCATTCAGTGATCCTGCAGCAGGTTTGAAGAGCTTGTTGATTGATGGGCATCAAGTGAAATCCCTGTTGCTGGCTGTGGCAAACCGCTAGTCTGCCGAAGGTAAGCAAGCGGAAATTTTCCTCAGGCCCGTGCCATGAACAACACTCTCGTCATTCAGTCGTGCAGCCCGGCCCAGCAAGCTGGCTGGATGCAGTCGTGTCTGGCGAGTGTGCGGCGTTGGGCGCAGGCGCAAGGCCATGACTATCGTTTCATTGGCGATGAAATTTTCGAGTTGGTTCCGGATTGGTATCGGCAGAAAGTGGGCAACAAACTGCCGGTAGCCACCGACTACGCGCGGCTGGTGTTGTTGAAGCAGGCACTTGCTGAAGAAAACTATCAGCAGGTGCTGTGGCTGGATGCCGACCTGCTGGTGCTTGATCAGACCATGCAGTTCGATTTCGCCGGCACCTGCGCCTTCGGCCAGGAAGTGTGGGTGCAGGAACGTGACGGTAAATTGCAGGCCCGCCGCAACATTCACAATGCCGTTATGGTGTTTCGCCGGCACTGCCCGGTGTTGCCATTTTTGCTGCACTGTGTGCAGTCACTGATGCGGCGGGTTGATCCCGCGCATATTGCGCCTCAGCTGGTGGGGCCCAAGCTGCTGCAGGCTTTGCATCCGTTGTGTGATTTTGCGCTGTTGCCGCAAGTAGGGGCCCTGAGCCCGGCGGTGGTGGCTGACCTGGGCCGTCGTGGCGGAGCTGGCGACGGGCAGGCGTTGCAGTTGCTGCTGAAAAACTCGGCCCTGTTGCCGCAGGCGGTTAATCTTTGTGCGTCGCTGATTAGTGCGGTGGATGCGCAGACAGTGATTGAATCCCTGCAAAGCACAGGTCTATCATCCGGCCCGCACACCGCCCAAAATCAATAACAGTTACCGCTCGCCATTGCCGTTATATTTGCCGTCATATTTCACTACAAGGGGAAAGCCATGCCAGCCATCACACTGGAGAATATCACCGACGCCGTGATCAACCACGGCGACAAGGGCAAGACCAATCCGCGCCTGCACGAAATTTACAGCAGCCTTATCAAACATCTGCATGCGTTCCAGCGCGAAGTGAATCTCACTACCGAAGAGTTGGATATTGGCCGCCAGTTCCTGTTCAAACTGGCCACGCCCAACCAGGATTTTCCGATGGGCGAGATTCATCTGATGACCGACTGTCTCGGCATTTCAGAAGTGTCGATCCTGCTGGAAGACAACAAGAATCATGATCACGGTACCACTGAAATGAACGTGGAAGGCCCGCTGTTCATTGCCGGGTTGCCCGAACGCGCCAACGGTGTGCTGATCGGTGAGGTCGGTGCCAACGACAAACCGCTGTTCGTGAACCACAGCTTCAAGGACAAACACGGCCAACCGCTGGCCAACGCCATCGTCGACGTGTGGCAACCCAATGGCGAAGGCTTCTACTTCGTGCAGCGCGACTATCTGCCCGAATGGAATTTCTACGCCCGCTTCCACACCGACGCCAACGGCAACCTCAGCTACGCCACGGTAGTGCCCGGTG
The DNA here is from genome assembly GCA_947377625.1 of Gammaproteobacteria bacterium. Classification (GTDB taxonomy): domain Bacteria; phylum Pseudomonadota; class Gammaproteobacteria; order Pseudomonadales; family Pseudohongiellaceae; genus CAILUG01. The sequence continues at coordinate 1,944 of CANCGR010000118.1, forward strand.
ATTACCCGGTGCCGACCTCCGGCCCCACCGGCTCCATGCTGGAGCAACTGGGCCGCCACGGTTATCGCGCCGCTCATATCCATTACATCGTTCGTGCGCAAGGCCACGACGATTTCACCACGATGATGTATTTCAACCACTCGCCCTACGTGGATTCCGACACCATTTTCTCGGTCAGGGATTTTCGCGTTGATATTGTCAAACACGACAACGCAGACGAGATGAAGGCACGTGGCGTTGACAAACCTTTCTACACACTCGACTACACCTTCGTCATTCCGTGAAAAATATTTGCAGCATCAGATGAGCGCGCTGACGGGGTAGGTTGGCAAGACCGTCGGAGGCCATGGATGGCCGGAGGCGAGCTTACAGGGACGTACTTGTAGCGTGTCTTGACAGCCTACCCCGTCAGCGCGCGGTCCACACTACTGAAACAATAAACCTATGACTCAGGCACTTTTCTTCAAACCCAGTTATGAAAGGTTGCGCGACCGCATCACCGCCATCGCGCCTGATTTGCAAGTTGCACTTTATGATGAGGCGGGTCGTTTCTGGCTTGATGGCCGTGAAGTGTTGTTTACTGACCTTCATCCCGAATATTTCTGGGTTCACACGGATTTGTTCGTTTCTCCATTAATGCACGAATATTTTCGTTTGATGCTGCATTCCTCTTCCATCAAGTGGCTGCACACCGTCAATACGGGCCTCGACAAGCTGCCTTATCTGGAGCTGGTCGAAAAAGGAGTCACTGTTACCAACAATCATGCGCAGGCAATTGCAATTTCGGAGTTTGTATTTGGGCAAGTGCTGGCCTACTACCAGAATGTTTACGACTATCGTGCCAAGCAGAAGGAAAAGCAGTGGAAAAACCGCGCGTTCCGGGAAGTGAATGGCACGCACTGGCTGGTAGTGGGTTTTGGTGAAATAGGGCAGGGCATTGCTCAACGCGCCAAAGCTTTTGGCGCCACGGTTACTGCGGTGCGCCGTAAAAAAGACACGGAAGGGCTGGCCGACCATGTGGTGCAGCAAAGTCAGTTACAGGAAGTGTTGCCCACTGCCGATGTAGTGGTGCTGGCGTGTGCTTCCAATGCGCAGACGCGTGACTTGTGCAATTCACGTTTTCTGAAAGCGATGAAAGCAGGGTCAGTGCTGGTGAATATTGCGCGCGGTGATCTGGTGGTGGAGGCGCATCTGAAAGCTGCGCTCGATGCTGGCAAGCCGGAATACGCGATACTGGATGTGTTCAACCATGAGCCGCCCGCGCAAGACAGCTGGGTGTGGACGCATCCGCGCGTATCACTTACGCCACATACGTCCAATGCCGGCACTGGCATGCGTTCACGCAGCGAAACCAATTTTCTCGACAATCTGGCGCGCATGGTGGCAGGGCAGCCGCTGCATAATCGCGTTGCGCGCAGTGATATTGTCTAGACGTTTGCAAGCTGCCTGGCGCTTGCTGCGTTGGGGTGAGTTGGGTGTGCGGTTAAGTGCGTGCCCGCTGTGCGAGCGCAAGCGTGTGTTTGTGCGGCTGGCCCACAACGAGATTGCGGTGCGCTGCACCGGTTGTGGCGCCAGTGCCGTCACGCTGTCGATGGTGGCGGTTTTGCGCAAGCTGGCACCACAGCTGCATCGTCTTGGTGTCTATGAGTTATCGGCACGCGGCGCGCTGTTTGCTTTTCTGCAGCAGCACGCACAACAACTTACAGGTTCCGAATATTTTCCGGCGCTTGCTTCAGGCCAATACCACAACGGTGTGTTGTGCGAGGACGTACAGGCGCTGAGCTTTAGTGACGCCAGCTTTGACCTTTGCACCAGCACCGATGTATTTGAACATGTGGCCGACGATGGTCTGGGCTTTCGCAATGTCTTGCGTGTGCTCAAGCCGCAAGGATTGTTTGTGTTTACGGTGCCGCTCTGCGCGGCGCCAGCCACCATAGAACGCGCGGTGCGCAATGCCGACGGCAGCATCAAACATTTGCTAAGCCCCGAGTATCATGGTGACCCAATCGGCAAAACCGCGCACATTTTGGCGTTTCGCAACTATGGCGGTGATATCGTGGCCCGCTTGATCGCAGCCGGCTTTGCCAGTGCCGAAATAGTGTGGCCGCAATTTTCCATCTGGAATTTCACCAGGCCGGTCGTTGTCGCTTACAAGCATAATCAGCAGCATTCAGCAGAGGTTTAACGGTGTACACGATAACAACGGTCAATGTCCTCGGTTCGCCGATGGAAGTATTTGTGTTCAGGCCCAAGGGCCCTGGGCCGCATCCGGGCTTGCTGTTGGCGCAGCATATTCCGATGGGCCACACCGGCCTGGAAAATGATCCGTTCACCTTGACCACCGCCCAGCGCTTTGCCGACAACGGCTTCGTGGTGGCAGTGCCGTTTATTTTTCACTGGTGGCCCAAAACCGATCCGATGGAGAAGAAGCGCGAGGAGAGCCGCGATGATTGGATTGTGGCTGACAAGCAGGCGGCGTTCGCGCTGCTCAAGGCGCTGCCCGCGGTTGATCACAACAACATAGGGCTGGTTGGCCATTGCTGGGGAGGCAGAGTGGCGTGGCTGGCGGCGTGTCACATCCCGCAACTGGCAGCGATGGCCACTTTCTACGGTGGCAATGTCAAAAAGGCGTTGGGTGCCGGCAATGTGCCACCGATTGAGTTGACACGCTTCATTGCTTGCCCGGTTATCGGTTTTTATGGCAACAACGACACCAATCCTTCGCCAGCCGATGTCGAGGATTACCGCGCCGCGCTGACGGCCGCAGGGGTAAGCCACGAGCTGCACCAATATGACGGGGCCGGCCATGCCTTCCAGAATTTCCCGATGCCGGAGCGTTACCACCAACGCTCCAGTGACGCGGCCTGGTTGAAAGTGCTGGCCTTTCTCAAGGACAAGTTGGTGCTGGCCACGCTTAACCAGGGGTGAGGCAAAAGCGTTGCTGACCAGACCGCTTGGTTCGGCTTGATCAGGGTCATAACGGCTGATGATGACAATTGACTGACGAGTCAGTCATTCCTTACGATGCTGCCATGACAGCATCAGGTAAGCCCGCATGAGCGCCCCCATGGATTTGCCCAAGACCGGCAAACGCGAGTTGCAAAAGGAAGCGCGCCGCACTGCCATCATTGATGCCGCCTTGGATGCGTTTACCCAGCAGGGCTTCACCGCCACCAAACTCGACGATGTGGCTGATCGGGCCGGCATTGGCAAAGGCACCATCTATCTTTATTTCGACAGCAAGGAAAACCTGTTCGAGGAAGTGGTAAGGCAGACCTTGTTCCCGATTCGCGATGCCGCCGCAGCCCGGCTCGACAGTTTTACCGGTTCAGCCTCGGAACTGCTCACAGTACATTTCAGCGATTTCTATGTCGCCATGGGCAATCCCAAGATCCCGCCGCTGATAGCAATGATTTCCGGTGAAGCCCTGCGTTTCCCAGCCATTGCCAGTTTTTTCTATGAGGAGATCATCAGCAAATCGCAAGCTATCCTGCGGCGCATCATCAGCAGGGGCGTGGAAAGCGGCGAGTTCCGGCCGGAAGCCAACGAGTTGTATCTGCAATTGCTGACGGCGCCAGTGTTGATCAGCACCACCTGGAACCTGCAGTTCCGCGAGCAAGCACCGATCGAAATTGAGAAATACATGCAGATGCATATCGAATTTGTGCTGCGGGCCATCAAGGTATGAGCGCTACGCTCAGTGAAATTTATGCTTGACCATCGACCGGCCCTCTCCCTAGGCTGCGCACTGTAGTTTCAGGGAGTTTTCATGATCATTGCATTCGAAGTGGCCCGGCAAGTATTGCTGCGCACGTCCCTGTTCACCGCGTTACTCTCAATCGCTACCGTTGCCGTTATTGCAGATGCCACCGCCGCCCAAAGCGGGCCAGTGCTGCTGGCTCCCAAGCCCTATGCCAAAGTGATTTCTGCCCCCATCAAGGAAATGAGCGGCATCGTCAAAGCACCCGGGCGTGACAATACCTACTGGGTGCACAACGACAGCGGCGACAGCGCCCGCATTTTTGCGATCACCGCCGAAGGCAAGTCGATCCTGCCCACTTATTCCAAATTCACCAGCTACGGCGATGAGCCGGAAAAAGGCAAGGAGCAGTGGGAAGGCTTTCCGGTGCTGGATGCCAAAAATGTTGATTGGGAAGACATCGCCGTCGACAAGAACTATCTCTATATCGCCGACATGGGCAACAACAGCAATTCCCGCCGTGATCTCGGCATTTACCTGGTCAGCAAGATCGATCCGACTGCCTCTACTCGCAGTGCCGTGATCCAGCATTTGCCGGTGGTCTATCCCGACCAGAGCGCGTTCCCGCCCATCGAGCGGCATTTCGACAGCGAGAGCCTGTTTATCTTCAACGACACGCTTTACCTGATCACCAAGCATCGGCAGTCCACTGGTCTGCAGTATGAACCCGGTGCCAATCTTTATCGGCTGGATACGCGCTACACCGACCAGAACAACATACTGACCAAGGTCGACAGCAATGCGTTGATCACGGCAGCCACCGGCGCTGCACTGTCGCCTGACGGCCAGACACTCGCGGTAATTTCCTATGAGGCGCTGTGGCTATTCAGCAAACCCGCGCAGGGTGACCGTTGGTTGTCAGCGCCAGCGCGCCGTTATCCATTTGACAAGGCGGTGCTCAAACAACTGGAAGCGGTGACGTGGATTGACGACAACACGCTGTTGATGGGCAATGAGCAACGCGATCTGTTCAAGGTGGCGCTGGCCGATTTGCCGGCACCGACTCCACAATGAAAGCACTTCACGACTTTTTACCGACACCGACTTCACGATGAAAGCACTTCACGACATTAGCATGGCTTACGCCAGCCATGGCCACCAGTGGAAGCAATATCTCGACAAGCTGCGGCAGGGCATTGAAGACACGCTGGATCGTCAGCATCTGGGTGCCACGCTCAAATCGCGCATCAAAACGCTGGAAAGCCTGAGCGAAAAACGCCGCTTTCTGATGCGCGACGATGTCGGTGATGATCCTGAAATCAAGGATCTGCTGGGGCTGCGCATCGTGGTGCCGTTTCAGGAAGCCGTCGAACAAGTGGTCGAACTGTTGCGTCAGTATCACAACGGCGGTGAGATCGAACGCAAATCAGAAAAACTGACTTTTCGCGAGTTTGCCTACGATTCCGTGCACGTCGAATTGCCGCTGACCGAAGCGCTGGATCTGCCACCGTGCTGCAAACCGGTCATCGAAGTGCAGGTGCGCACGATCCTGCAGGATGCGTGGGCGGAAGTGGAACATGAGCTGATCTACAAGAACCATTTCCGTTTCCCCAACAACGAAGTGATTCGCAAAAAACTGGCAGCGATCAACGCCAGCCTCAGCTTGGCTGACATGATTTTCCAGGAAATCCGCGACGCGCAAAAAGAAATGGAAGTGTGGGGGCAGGAGCGTTTTCAGGCCATGCTCGACAAGGCCGGCGTGC
>CANCGR010000119.1 GCA_947377625.1 Gammaproteobacteria bacterium
CGCAAACCGCTGGTGCCATCGGTGTGGTAGCCACTTTGTGCGATTCCCTGCATCGCCGCCAGCAACTGCGGACTCTGCTCGCCGCTGAAAGGCGCCTGTTCAGGCGCGTTGATCTTGTCAAACCAGGCCAACAGAGTGTCATAGAGCGGATGCAGCAGATGTGTGCGCATCCACAGCCACGTGGCATTGCCACCGAAGCGACGCAGCGGCAGTTCCAGACCGGCCGCCTGATTAATGTCGCCACGTTCAAACAACAATTCTTCGTTGCGATCAAACACCCGCACCCGGAAATTTGGCAGCGTCTGCGCCGCCAGCAACATTTCCAGCTCGTTGGCCGGGCGTTGCAACGCGGCATGGCTGTCGCTCATGTCGCCGGTTGACACTACTGCACCCAACGCGCCGCTACTGCGATCATCAACATCTTCCACCGCCAGCACCAATGAACTTAACGCCATGCCGAGCGGCAATTTCAGCTCATAGTCATAACCGTCCGGCGTTTCAAAATATTGGCCAACAATGCGGGGCTCCAACGCGTAGCCTTGCAGATTCTGACGGTCTTCGCCCTGCTGCCAGGCTTGCACCGAACCATCCGGCAATACGCTCAGACGATAGCGCCCGGCTACGCCTTCCCTGGATGCCAGCGCCAATTCCAAAGCATCGACGCCTTGCAGATGCAACAAGCTTGATTTCGACTGCACCACAAACTTGTCGCGCACGCGCACATAGAGAAACAGGCTGTCATTGCGTTCACCCAGCAGCAGCCGGAACTCCAGCGGATCGCCGTCACTGGTATTAGCACCGCGAAAACTGGAGGTGGCATTGCCGGCAAACGGCTCGTCACTGCCTTCTTGCCAGGGCTGCTCCAACTGACGGAACTGCTGCCAGTCATCAAGGCTGGCGTCAGTAAGCGACGGCGTGAACGGCAGCGGATATACATAGAGTCCGCCTTTGGCTTTCACTTCAAAAGTGGTGTTGAACAACTGCGGTTTGTCGTTGAGTTCCAGCGACAAGGCCTGCGCCAGACTCGCCACCATCTGCTCCTGTGCGCGCTGCAAGGTGGCTTCCATTTCCTTGACGTATTGGTAGCCGAACCACGGCAGCAGCAACAACAACGATGACAGCAGCAGCAGCTTGCTGCGTAGCCCGGGCCGCAATGCGCGCAGGCTAGTCATGCGCCTTGCCCATGGGGGTGAGGTTCCAGCGATAACCCATGCCGTAAACGGTGTCGATGCAGTCAAATTGCGCATCCACCACGATGAATTTTTTGCGCATGCGTTTCACATGCGAGGTGATGGTGCTGTTGTCGACATAGATCTTCGATTCCTGCATCAGCACATCACGGCTTTTGACATGGCCGGGGAATTTCACCAGCGCATGCAGCATCCAGAATTCAGTCACCGTCAGCAGCACGGTTTGGTTTTTCCAGCTCACGGTGAGACGGCTAAGATCAAGTGAGAGTTCGCCACGCACCAACTGGTTCTCGGGCGCAGCCGGTTGTTCCATCGCGTCCTGGCGGCGGAACAGCGCTGCAATGCGGGCCAGCAGGTGCGGCATGCTGATGTCCTTGGTCAGGTAATCATCGGCGCCCATGCGCAGGCCGCTGACGGTATCAAAATCGTTGTCGCGGGCTGTGAAAAAAATGATCGGCAGGGCTTCCGACAGCGAACGCAGCGTCTGGCACAACAAAAAACCGCCGTCGATTTCATGTTCCAGACCGATGTCGATGATGGCCAGATCGGGCAAGCGCAGTTCAAAGGCTGTTTGCGCCTTTTTGCGGTTGGGATAGGTGCTGACGTCATAGCCCTGCTTACGCAAAACGCTGGCGTAGTTCTCACGGAGGGCGGCTTCGTCTTCGACGATGGCAATGCGGCGGGTCATGGGGTTCCTTTTGAGCTTGGATCGTCAACGCACAGCCTTCGGTCTTGTCGCAAATTCCTGCTGCAAGAACCTTGGTGATGCAATTTGTGGTAGGAAATATAGCCCAGATTTCAGCATTCGGGTGGGGTTGAGGGGGCTTGCCAGAATTTTGCCACTATTGATCAGGGCGATGCCTGTTTTGCTGCTTAGTATTGCACCAGTTGAAGTGTTGAATACGCTCAAGCCCAAGCAACACCCGGCAAGCCTGCCCCCACTGTTGCTGCCCGCGAGCACTGGGGCAGCAGCAGTACTAACATACAGGAGACTTCACATGATGCACGAACTCAATCTGGTCAGTGGCAATCGCAGTATTTCTTCAGCGTCGCTGACGCCATGGCTGCTGCTGAAGCAGTTCGGCCTCGGCTTCAACGAAATCAGCATCGACCTGCTGCGTGACGATGCCATCGAGAAGCTGGGCTGGTTTTCGCCATCGCTGAAAGTGCCGGTGCTGATTCATGAAGACGTCAAGGTATGGGATGCGCTGCCGATCTGTGAATACCTTAATGAAAGTTTTCTCGAAGGCCGCGGCTGGCCGACGCACCAGAAGAAGCGTGCCTCGGCCCGCTCGGTGTGTGCTGAGCTGCACGGTGATTTCAGCGCCTTCAAACAACAGTGGCCGATGCAGTGTCACCTGCGCCTGGTAGCGCGCACCGATGCGGCACTGGATCGCGAGATTGCCCGCCTCGACTCGATGATGAGCTGCTGCCGCCGCAAATACGGCGATGGCGGTGATTACCTGTTTGGCCAGTTCAGCATCGTCGATGCGTTCATGGCGCCGTTTGCCATTGCGCTGGACAGCCATGGCGCCCAGCTAACCGCACCGGCCGCGGAATACTGCCAGTTGCTGCTAAGCAATCCATATGTGCTGGAGTGGTTGTATGAAGCACAAATGGAACAAAAGCAGACACACAACAGTACAGTGAAGCTTGCCAAAGCCGGTTAAAGAAAAGCTGCTGCTCGGGGTTTGCCCGGCCTGCCAAGGTCGGGCATTTTTTTGTCTGTTGCTCCGGATTGTCTTAAATCAATCCCTCTTTTTATTTTCAACGTATTACTGTGCGGGATACTGCGCCGCAGCAACTATGGTTCCCATAGTCAGCATCAATTGGAAGCATCCCCGTCGCGATGTAACACTCGACGCGGCAGTTAAGTGAAAACCACAAAGGAGGCAGCATGTCATCTGAACCAAAGTGCCCGTTCTCGGGTAACCCGCGCAAACACACGACCGCTGGCGCCCCATCCAATGCAGATTGGTGGCCCAATCAACTCAAACTCAACATCCTGCATCAGCACTCTGGCAAGTCCGACCCGATGGGGAACACGTTCAACTACGTAGAGGAATTCAAGAATCTGGACTTGAATGCCCTCATCAAGGATCTCCACGCCCTGATGACAGATTCACAAGATTGGTGGCCGGCTGACTTCGGCCACTACGGGCCCTTGTTTGTGCGCATGGCCTGGCACAGCGCCGGCACCTACCGCATCAGCGATGGTCGTGGCGGCGCCGGTACCGGCAATCAACGCTTCGCCCCGCTCAACAGTTGGCCGGACAACGTCAACCTCGACAAGGCGCGCCGCTTGCTGTGGCCGATCAAGCAGAAATACGGCCGCAAGATCTCGTGGGCCGACCTGATGATTCTCACCGGCAACGTGGCGCTGGAATCGATGGGCTTCAAGACCTTCGGTTTTGCCGGTGGCCGTGCCGACATCTGGGAGCCCGAACAAGACATCTACTGGGGCGCCGAACTTAAATGGCTGGATGACCAACGCTACTCCGGCGAGCGTGAACTTGAAAACCCGCTCGGTGCCGTGCAGATGGGTCTGATCTATGTGAACCCGGAAGGCCCGAACGGCAACCCGGACCCGCTCGCTGCCGCGCGCGACATCCGTGAGACTTTTGCCCGTATGGCGATGAACGACGAAGAGACAGTCGCTCTTATCGCCGGTGGTCATACCTTCGGCAAAACCCATGGTGCTGGCGATGCCAAACTGGTGGGAGCCGAGCCGGAAGCTGCGGGTATTGAACAGCAAGGTTTTGGCTGGAACAGCAGCTTTGGCACTGGCAAAGGCGGCGACACTATCAGCAGTGGTCTGGAAGTGACGTGGACTACTACTCCCACCAAGTGGAGCAACAACTTTTTCTGGAACCTGTTCGGCTATGAATGGGAGCTCACCAAGAGCCCGGCCGGTGCGCACCAGTGGACGCCGAAACATGGCATGGGAGCCAACACGGTGCCGGATGCCCATGACCCGTCGAAACGTCACGCCCCTGCGATGCTCACCACCGATCTGGCATTGCGCTTCGATCCTGCTTACGAAAAAATTTCCCGCCGCTTCCACGAGCATCCGGATCAGTTTGCGGACGCCTTTGCGCGTGCCTGGTTCAAGTTGACCCATCGCGATCTGGGGCCACTGTCACGCTACCAAGGGCCGCTGGTGCCGAAGGAAGTGCTGATCTGGCAGGACCCGATTCCCGCCGTAAGTCACCCGCTGGTTGATGAACACGACATTGCCGCTTTGAAAGCCAAGCTGCTTGCATCCGGGCTTTCCATCTCGCAACTGGTTACTACGGCTTGGGCTTCTGCAGCCACCTTTCGTGGCAGCGATAAGCGTGGTGGCGCCAATGGCGCACGCATTCGGCTGGCGCCGCAGAAGGACTGGCAAGTCAACCAAAGTGCTGAACTCGCGCAGGTGCTGCAGAAACTGGCAGCGATCCAGCAGGGTTTCAACAGCGCACAAGCTGGCGGCAAGAAAATTTCCCTTGCTGACTTGATCGTGCTCGGTGGCTGCGCGGCTGTCGAAGCCGCTGCGAAAAAAGCCGGCCAAGCGGTGCTTGTGCCATTTTCACCGGGCCGCATGGACGCCACGCAGGAGCAGACCGATGTGGATTCGTTCGCTGTGCTCGAACCGGCCGCAGACGGCTTCCGCAATTACACCCGCAAAGGACTCGAAGGCGTCGCCGCTGAGCTGCTGCTGGATAAAGCGCAATTGCTGAAGCTGACCGCGCCTGAGATGACAGTGCTGGTCGGTGGCCTGCGTGTGCTGAATGCCAACTTCGATCATTCCGCACACGGTGTGTTCACCAAGCAACCTGAAACGCTAAGCAATGATTTCTTCGTGAATCTGCTCGACATGAGCACGAAGTGGCAGAAGTCTGGCAGTGCTGAAGGCGTGCTTGAAGGGCGTGATCGGGCTACTGGTGATTTGAAGTGGACAGGCACTGTGGTTGATCTGGTATTCGGCTCGAACTCGCAACTACGGGCGCTGGCAGAAGTCTATGCGTCCAGCGATGCACAGCAGGTCTTCGTGCATGACTTTGTAGCAGCCTGGAACAAAGTGATGAATCTTGATCGCTTTGATCTTGGATAAGCACGAGGCTTTCAACTTCCTTCACCCCACAAAAACCCGGCGCAAGTCGGGTTTTTTATGGAGTGTCAGCTGAGCCTGATGAAAGCTAAACTGCCGATCCAAAGCACCGCCTTCACCGTACTCCTGAACATTACAGCGATGACTTCACATGGATAACTACGATATTTCCTGCGACCCTGCTCGCCTTGACCTCGACCTGATCCACAGCTTCCTTGCCACTTCTTATTGGTCACCCGGCGTGCCGAAAGCGACAGTCGCGCGCGCCATCACCAACTCCTTGTGTTTTGGCGTGTACCAACGCACAGCACAAGTGGGCTTTGCACGGGTGATTACCGACAAGACCGCCTTTGCCTATCTGGCCGACGTATTCATTGTGGAACCGCATCGTGGCCAAGGCTTATCGCATCGGTTGATGGAGGTGATTCTGGCGCATCCAGATTTGCAGAGTTTACGCCGGTGGTTATTGGTAACACGAGATGCACATGGGCTTTATCTGCAGCATGGTTTCACGCCACTTGCGACACCGGAGCGAGTGCTGGAGTTGCACAGGCCGGGGAATTATCGGGAGTGAATGGAGAAAGTCAGACAAGCTGAAGCAGTGCCTTAACTTCTTTGGCAATCTGTTTTGCTTTTGCGCGACGCACTCGAGAGCCTTGGGCCGATAAGTACTTCTGAAACTGTCTGGGGCCATGGATGGCCGAAGCCAAGCCCTACAGGGACGTACTTGCGGGCGTGTTTCAGAAGTACTTATCGGCCCAAGGCTATACCGTGAAGCATTCATCAAAAAAAACCCGACTTGCGTCGGGTTTTTTATTTGGCGGTGAGGGAGGGGTTCGAACCCTCGATACGCTATTAACGTATACACACTTTCCAGGCGTGCTCCTTCGGCCGCTCGGACACCTCACCTTTTTTACTGGGACAGCAACACTGGTACTACAACAACCGATGCTGCGAATTCTGGCGGCCACAAGGAGCGCGCACTCTATAGCATGCAGGGGGCAAACTCAAGCTGGAGGCCGGCAAATTCCTGCGTGTTTACCGGGGGTTACAGTAACTTTCCTGCAGCCACTGCTTGGGTCAACCGTTCCACTGCTGCACAAAATCCTGCAGATTGTGCTGCGGCACCGGGCGATCCTGCACTGTGGCCGTGCCCACATAGAGATAGCCGACAATCTCATCTGTTTCCTTCAAGCCCAGCGCCACTTTCACGCGTGGATCGTAGGCCACGCCACCAGTCAGCCAGATCGAACCATAGCCCAACGCATGGCAAGCCACCGACATATTCTGGATCGCCGCTGCCGCAGAACACACCTGCTCGCTCGCCCTCACCTTGCCTTCCTTGATCGTGGCCACTGCTACGATGATCAGCGGCGCGCGCAGTGGCGTGGTGAGCAGTTTCTGTTTGCGCTCTTCGGTGTCGGGCTGGGTGGTATCGACAAACAACTGCGCCAGCTTGAGACGCGCGTCGCCTTCAATCAAAAGGAAACGCCAGGGGCGCAACATGCCGTGATCGGGCGCGCGTAGGCCGGCTTTGAGAATTTGTTCCAGTTGCTCCGGATTCGGCGCTGGCGTGGTCAAGCGCGGAGCAGCAGTGCGGGTTTGCAGAGCAGTAAGTGCGTCCATAGGGAACCTCAATGATTTACTGGCGGTTATAGCGCGGGAACAGCACGTAATCCATCATTTCGCTGGTGGAGCGCACAGGGTTGATGTCGAGCCCGCCCCGGCGCAGGAAGTTGGCTTCCACGCTGATGCCATGCGGGCGGCAATGTTTTTTGATGTCGCAAAAAATGCGTTCGACGCAGTTTTCATGGAAGTCATTGTGCAGCCGGTATGACACCAGATAGCGCAACAACGCGGCATGATCAATTTGCGGCCCCTGGTAACACACGGTCAGCGTGGCCCAGTCAGGCTGACCGGTGATCGGGCAACGTGAGCGGAACAGGTCGGTGTAGAGCACTTCATCGACCAGTTGTTCAAATGCAGCGTTGGTGTCGGTCGGTTGCAGTAACAAAGGCTCCACATGGTAGTGTTCGCAGATCACGTCAAGT
>CANCGR010000120.1 GCA_947377625.1 Gammaproteobacteria bacterium
GGCAGGTTATCAAAGCCCTTGATACGCTCGAAGCTATGGCGGTGTACGAAGATGGCCTGGTCAACAATGGCCATGCCGAGCCAGTTGCAAAGCGCCATGTGCACTCGCTTGGTGAACGGAGCGTCGTGAAAGCGCACGCTGAAAAAGCCCCAAATTGCCGCCTGTTGCTGCACCGCGTCGATAATCAGTGCATCGGCATTGGCCGGCAGACTGGTCTCGACCGGCAGAAACAACAGAATGTCATGCGAGGCCGATTCGCTGCCGGCATTCATCTGTAGCGCGCGACCAGCGCCACTGAGTATGACGCGGCTGGCGTGTTTGCGGGCGATGCTGACGCTGCCATCGCGGCTGCCACCATCGACGACCAGCACTTCATGGCCACGCTCACGCAGCGGCTGCAGGGCCAGCAGGCTGGCTTCGAGCATGGGAGCTTGGTCGAGAACGGGAATGATGATGGAGAGCATGAGTGGGTCCGGCTGGGGGCAACAGTCATTCTAACAGTGCAAGGCCCGACACTTTGACGATCCTTTGCAGGGTTTACTTCGTATACTTCGCAGCATTCGGTTGCCAGGATTTAAGCGCATGACTTCATCCAGTCCCCTCCAACTCGACAACGATTTTGTCCAGCACTTGCCCGGCGATCATGAGCTGCGCAATTTCCGGCGGCAGGTGGGCAATGCTTGCTGGTCGAAAGTAGCGCCAATGCAATTTCCCAATGCGAAGCTGTTGGCGTGGTCACAACCACTGGCGCAACTGTTGGGAGTGAACCCCCTGCTGTTGGGCGAAGTACGCTTTGCACGCGTGTTCAGTGGCAGCGAGCTGTTGCCCGGGTCTGATCCGTATGCGTTGTGTTATGGCGGTCATCAGTTTGGCAACTGGGCAGGCCAACTCGGTGACGGGCGCGCGATCAATCTCGGCGAATTGCAGGACATAAACGGCCAGCACCAGATCTTGCAGTTGAAAGGCGCCGGGCCTACGCCCTACTCGCGCACCGCCGATGGCCTCGCGGTGCTGCGTTCGTCGCTGCGCGAATATCTGTGCAGCGAGGCAATGCATCACTTGGGCATTGCGACTACGCGCGCGCTGTCGTTGGTTGGCACGGGTGAATCAGTGATGCGCGACATGTTCTACGACGGCAATCCAAAAGCCGAACCCGGCGCCATCGTGTGCAGAGTAGCGCCGTCGTTTATTCGCTTTGGCTCATTTGAAATTTTCACGGCACGCAATGAATTCACGCCGCTGCAAATGTTGGCTGATTACACAATAGCCCGCGATTTTCCGCAGTTGGCGGGCGCTGCCAAACCTGATGCCGCAACCTATACAGCCTGGTTTGATGAAATCTGCCAGCGCACCGCGCATCTGATGGTGGACTGGATGCGCGTGGGCTTTGTGCATGGCGTGATGAACACCGACAACATGTCGATTCTCGGCCTTACCATCGACTACGGCCCCTATGGCTGGATTGAACCCTATGACCCGCAGTGGACCCCCAACACCACTGATGCGCAAGGCCGTCGCTATCGCTTTGGCCAGCAGCCGCAAATAGCCCTGTGGAACCTGGTACAACTGGCCAACGCGCTCTATCCACTGATTGAAGATGTGAAGCCGCTGGAAGTGGCGCTGGATCGCTATCGCGAAACCTATGAACACAGCTGGCTGGCGATGATGCGCAACAAGCTCGGCCTTGTAGAGCCACATGCTGCAGACCAGCTGTTGGTAGAAGCCTTGCTGCACTGCTTCACACTGGTGGAAACCGATATGACGCTGTTCTTCCGCGCTCTGGGTGAACTGGCAGTGATCGATGAATTCCATACGATTCCCGCCAGCTTGCAAGCATGTTGGTACGAGGAAGCACCCACTGTGCAAACCCAACAAGCCTGGTTCGACTGGCTCACCAGCTATCAGCAGCGTTGTCAGCATGAAAACCGCGAACAAAGTGAACGACAAACAGCAATGCACAAAGTGAACCCGCTCTATGTGCTGCGCAACTGGCTGGCGCAGCAGGCGATTGATGATGCAGAAAAAGGCGATCTCACCAAACTGTATGAGCTCGATGAAGTCCTGCAACGGCCTTACACCAAACAAGCAGGCAAAGAGCATCTGGCGCAGAAGCGGCCGGAGTGGGCGCGGCAGCGAGCGGGTTGCTCGATGTTGTCGTGCAGTTCGTAAGTAACTCGAGTTACTGATCAGCCTCCCATAGCCTCTGCAAATAATCTGGCAGAACCTGCCAACTCAGCTATGTTGTAGCTACTCCCCTTCTTCATCGCAAAAGGAATTGCCATGAACATGTTTTCATTTCAGTCAGTGCTGGTTGCTTGTGCCGCTTTTACCGTTTTGATGCCGGTATATGAACAGGAAGCCAGCGGTGCGGTGGTCAGTGATATGCAGCAGGCAGTGCATATGAATGGCAAAAGCAGCAACGGCGCCGCCAACAAGAAAGCGGAGTCAGTGACGCCCGATACCATTGATGCCGGCTATTTCAAACTGCAATCAGAAGCCTGCGTTCCACTGGGCCCCGCCCAACAAACGGTGATGCGCATTACCGGCCTTAATCGCCAACTGAGCACAGCCGATGCTGCCACGCTCAGTTTCAGCTGGCGGCAGATTCAACATTATCGTGTCGAAAACATGAGTCCGCACAGCCGGGCGCAGTGTTATTACTTTGCCTGGTAAAAGTCTTCATCGCAGTGTGAATGCAGCAACAAAGGTCTTGGCCTTGCGGGTGGCTTCAACGGGGGCGGGTCTGTAGAATAGCGCGCAATTCCACCACCTCTTCAACGCCCTGGTGGCACAGTGGATAGCGCGGCCCCCTCCTAAGGGGCAGGTCGCAGGTTCGATTCCTGCCCAGGGCACCAAATGTTGCAAACTACCACCCCGGCGGCTTCGTCTGCCGGGCGCGGGGCCTCTTCGGAGGCCCTGGTTTGTTGTGGCATAGAAATTTGGCTTGCTCATCCCTCCTCAAAGGAATTCAACAAACTCTTTCAAAATAGAAACCGTTTGTGGAAGTTGCTGTTTTTGCAGCGTCGCCAAAAACTCTTCCACGTCCATGGCCGGGTTTTGCAAAGCCAGCCGTTGGCGTTTGAACGCCTGACAGCAAACTGCAGGAGCCATGTCGATCTGATAATAAATAAAATCATCTGGGTGGATAGCATCAATGCCAAACGGCTGCAGTAGATGTTCAGGGAAATCCTTCAAATTGAAGGTAACAATTGCATCTGCATTACAGCGGATTGCAGCTGCAAGCACATGCCGGTCTTTTGCGTCCGGCAGACGCAGTGTTTCTATCAAGCTCTCGTAGCCGGTAACTTTGGCATCCCGTACATGGGCGTCCATCAAGTCACGGATGTTGGTCAGCTTCTGTTTGGTAAACGTACCCTGCCGCAACAAGGCGTTGATCCACTCGTCATGAATCTGGTCGGTCCAGCGCGCCTTGAACAGATCCGTAAGGGCAAGCCTTAACAAACAGTCACGCAACGGTGCCGGATACAAGACACAAGCATCGTAAATGACTGAAAACTTGCCCACGCCTTCTCAATACCCCATCTGTTCCTTTTGGGACTTGGCAGTCAACTGATCCAGACTATCGTTACGACGCTGATCGATAGCTTCCTTGTAAGTCATCACGTCGCTCAACAAAACCCGCCGGTGGGCGCCCACTTTGCGAAACGGAATCTCATTCTTCTCAAGCAGCCCCACCAGAAACGGTCTGCTGACATTAAGCAACATTGCCGCTTCTTGCGTGCTGATTTCCTGATTCATCGGCATCAGATTTATAGCGTTGCCTTTGGACATTTCGGCAAGCACATCCAGCAGGATTTGCAGCACATGGCCTGGCAGAATCAAGTCATCAGTTTTTCCATTACTGCCCCGTATGGACAATTGCACGCGCTTGGCGTTTGCGTACTTGGAAAGCGTGCGGCTCGATACTTTCGCCTCCTCCATTTCTTTCGGAGTAGGCAAACGCGCTATTTTTGAAGCTCCCATGGTGCACCTCCATCAACCAAGTAAAACATCACTCCAGATCAGTTGATGCGAGTTTATCACAAACGAAACAAACGAAACAAACGAAATATTAGAAAGAACACCCAAGCGGTATAAACGAGCTTTGCATTCCCTGCACCCCGCACGAATCACATCCGCAATACCGAAGGTTTTGACGACGAGGCCAAGCAATTCAACATAGATCCGATTCCTGGAATTTGCCTGGTAATTTTGCAATTGATCACGTGTCATATGGCCTTTGAGGCACTTCAACAAGCGCAGCACTTGGGGGGGTAACTTGAGGAGGGGTCGAAGCACTGATAACGTCACACGTACCCCGCCACGATGGTAACGCTCGGCATCATAAGCAGCGAGAGCGTTGCGCGCTTCTTGCGCCTGCGTAGGGGTCAATGCGCTACCTGCACAGTGATTTGCAAACCCAGCGCCTTGGCAACTTTGGCTACTGTGGCAAAAGTAGGATTGCCATCAGGCGACAACGCTTTGTACAAACCCTCACGCGTCAAACCAGTATCCCGCGCCAACTGGCTCATATTTTTGGCCCGGGCAATCACGCCGAGCGCATGCACAAGAAACGCGGGATCATCACCGCCTTCTTCAATGCAGGCTTCCAGGTAAAGCTGAACGTCTTCGTCGGTTTTCAAATGCTCTGCTGAGTCCCACACCTTGGTTTTAATTGCCATAGGTCTCACTCCAGTTGTCGGGCCAGTTGTTTGGCACGCTCGATATCGTTGTGCTGAGTACTCTTGTCACCACCGCACAGCAGAATCAACACAGACCGATGCGGTACGAAATACACCCGATAGCCGGGGCCATAGTGAATACGCAACTCACTAATTCCTTCACCCACTGGGGCTACATCGCCAAAATTCCCCGGCGACATGCGATCGATACGCGCCTGAATGCGGGCCTTGGCTCTGCGGTCTTGCAAGCTATTCAGCCAGCTTGCAAACATCCCTGTATTGCTTATTTCCACTGGCTTCCAGCCTTTGAGTGTAAACCACAGTTAACACATCGCAAAGCAACATTTCCTGTGCTTTGCTAAAACGTCACGCCAGCAGAACCCGCCCTTGGAGCAAAGGTTGTGGCGCTAAAGAGGTTTACTCGAAGGTAGTACAGATTGGCGAATTTGCCAGAAATTCGGAATTTCCGAATTTGTGTGTAACGCATTCGACGTTGGCGCTATTTGCGATTGACCACGTATTAACCGTGAAATTATCAAGCGCTACCAATCACCTCATACAAGTACTGCTGAAACCCCACAAACACTTGCCGGATCAGCTCCGGGCTGCCGAGGTCTGCAACAGCATCAGCCAGCGAATCGTTGTATTTGAGCCTTAACAGCGGCGTGATTTTCTCCGCATCCAGCTCTTCAACCCCTTGGCTTACATACTGCGCCAACACAAAGTCGATGAAGGCTTCTTGTTTGGCATTGAAGCTGTTGTGAACTTGTGTTCGAACATGCGGGGTCCGGTTGTTACGGGATTAATAGCAGAGGCTATTGAGACAGCGAATCTAGCGGCGGGTGGTGGGAAGGCAATGATGCTGGGGCATGGCAGTTGGGTCAGCGATGCTGACGCAATTGTATTACTGCAAGCCTTGCGGCTTTTCCAGCTGGTCACAGCGCACGCAATTGAGCGTAGTGCCGAGCCTGACATCGCGTCCGCTTTGCGTCTGCGTCCACGGCCGGTTGAAGAATGGCGGTTTATGGCGCACATGCTGGCCGTGTCAGCAATCGAGTTCAGCGACCCAGTCGTTATGTTCGTCGAGGTGGAAGCCGGTGATTTTGCGTTCCATAAGATGCAGTTATCCATGTCCCGTCACGGGTGGGCAGTCAAAAGTTGCCCCGGTGGGACGACTATTTGTCTGCGAGGGTATTCAACGCATAGAACTCATGCAACTTGGCCTGCAGCAATTGCTTGTCGGGCAGCTTGGTTTGATATTCGGCGATCAGTGCTGGCGACAGCGAACGGTTGAGGGCGTACTCCACCACTTCGTCGTCTTTGCTGGCGCACAGCAATACGCCGAGTGCAGGGTTCTCGTGTGGTTTGCGGTGATCGCGGTCGAGGGCTTCGAGGTAGAAGTTGAGCTTACCGAGGTATTCAGGTTCGAAGCGGCCGACTTTCAGCTCCAGTGCTACCAGGCAGTTGAGACCTCGGTGGAAGAACAAGAGGTCTAGTGCGAAGTCGCGGCTGCCTACTTGCAGCGGGTACTCAGTGGCGATGAAGCAGAAGTCGCGGCCGAGTTCACCGAGGAAGTCTTTCAGGCGCAGCAGTAATCCTTTGTGCAGATCAGCTTCTTCATGTGCTGGTGGCAAGCCTAGAAAATCAAGCAAGTAACTGTCACGGAACACGTCCAGTGCGCTTGGGTGAGTTTGTCTCAGCACTGCTGAGACCTGTGGCGAATGCAGTGTGTGATGTTCGAATAGTGCAGAGTTGAGCCTTCGTTCCAGCTCTCTGACCGACCAATGCTCCCTGGCCGTCATTGCCAGGTAGAACTCACGTTCCTGCGGATACTTGCACTGGGCGAGAATGAGCCGATGATGCGACCAGGACAAAAGTCGCCACAGTGTGGCGACTTTTTCATCACTTTGATATGTCTCATAAAATTGCCTCATCCTGAAAAGATTGCTGCGAGTAAAGCCCCGAAGCCCTGACTGAGTGCGAGCCAGATAATCAGCCAACTGATTGACAACCGCAGCGCCCCACTCCGCCGTTGCCAATTTGTGACTGATATAGGCTCCCACCTGCCAGTAAAGCTCAATCAGTTGAGAGTTAACCGTTTGTACTGCCCGCTGGCGGGCCTGCTGAATCATCTGAGCTACTTCGCCAAACCGGTCATCGCCGGGTGTGGGTGGCAAAGCAGTTGGGGGTTTGCGGATTTCCATATCCTAAGTCCATGTGCGTAAACACGCTGCACTCTAGTAGCAGTTCTGGATTCTCGCCAATAACTTGCTCGTGATACGGGACGGCAAGACGCCAGCCTTGGTGTTACAGCCAGCCCTTCTTTCTGAATGCCGCCAGATCAACACCAGGCGGCGCATACCAACCCGCTTCGCTATATCTGGCCCCCAACTTTTGCGCGACGCTCTTGTTGCCAAACGGAATTTTCAGCGGCGTGTTGCCTGCTGCTGGCGCGGCACTTGGCTTCGCAGCGGGCGCCACTGTCGTAGGCGTTCGCGCTGTTTTGGCCTTGCGGGTGCGTGGCACTGCTGCCTTTGGCGCTCGCTCC
>CANCGR010000121.1 GCA_947377625.1 Gammaproteobacteria bacterium
GGCAATGGTGTTTGCAATGGGCATGGACAGTTTTCCTTGATTTCGTCTTGGTACTCAGTCAGGCATCGACTGGATCACCAGGCCCGCCAGAGGCTGTGCGCAGAATCCTCAAACCATTGTTATCATCGCAGCGCCGGCCACCCCCGGGGATTAATAACAACAACAGGAGTCTGTGATGCGTCGCCGCCAATTTTGCCAATCTGCTCTCATGGTCACTGCAACCCCCTGGTTGCTGCAAGGTGCCACAGCGTTGGCGCAAACTACCCAGCGTTCACTGGCCGCTGAAGATGGCAAGATCAAACCATTGCTCGCCAAAATGACGCTCGACGAAAAACTCGGCCAGATGGTGCAGCCGGAATTGGGCAATATCAAAGACGAAGCCGATATCGAAAAGTACAGCTTTGGTTCAGTGCTCAGCGGCGGTGGTGCTGATCCGGTGGAAGGCAACAGTTTGCTGGCGTGGACCAACACCATTGATCGTTTGATCGCACGCAGTCGCAAATCACGTTTGGGTATTCCGATTCTCTACGGTGTTGATGCCGTGCATGGGCATGGCAATGTATTGGGCGCCACTGTTTACCCGCATAACGTCGCACTCGGTTGCACGCGCAATGCGGCGTTGGTGGAAGCCTTGGGTAAAGTCACCGCGCAGGAAGTGCGTGCTACCGGCATTCATTGGACCTTCGCGCCGTGCGTGGCAGTGCCGCGTGATGATCGCTGGGGCCGTACCTACGAAGGTTACTCTGAAGACACGGCGTTGGTCGCACAGCTCGGCGCGGCTGCAGTACGCGGCATGCAACAAGGCGGACTGCAAAATCCGCAGGCCGTGCTTGCCTGCGCCAAACATTATATCGGTGATGGCGGCACTACCTGGGGCTCCACCAAACGCCGCGATGGTTCCAGCGGCATGGATCAGGGCAATACTGAAATTGATGAAGCCACGCTCAGAAAAGTGCATCTGCCCGGCTATCAGGCTGCTGTGGCGGCCGGCGTGGGTTCGATCATGGTGTCGTACAACAGCTGGAATGGCGTCAAGGCGTCCGGCATTAGCCATCTGCTCACCGACATTCTGAAAAAAGAATTGGGCTTTGAAGGTTTTCTGGTTTCCGATTACTACGCAATCGGCCAGATCGACCGCGATTACAAAAAAGCGCTGATGCTGTCGATCAACGCCGGCATGGACATGGCGATGGAGCCGGCCAAGTACGAACTCTTTATCACTACACTGCGCGAGTTGGTCGTTGATGGCAGCGTCAGCATGGCGCGCATCGATGATGCAGTGACGCGTATTCTGCGCGTCAAATCAATGATGGGTTTGTTGGACAGCAAACGCGACCAGCTGGCTGATCGTTCACTGCATGCCAGTTTTGGCGGTGCCGCCCATCGCGAAATTGCCCGCCAGGCAGTGCGTGAATCACTGGTGCTGCTTAAAAATGACAAACAAGTTTTGCCGCTCAAACGCAGCGCCAAACGCATTCATGTCGCTGGCATTGGCGCCGATGACATCGGCATGCAGTGCGGTGGCTGGACGGTAGAATGGCAGGGCAAGATGGGCGCAGTCACCAGTGGCGGCACTACCATTTTGCAAGGCTTGCGTTATGCCGCGCCTAAAACAGTGATCACTTATGCTGTCGATGGCAAAGGCGTGGAAGGCGCCGATGTATGTGTGTTGGTAGTAGGTGAAACACCTTATGCAGAAGGCGTTGGTGATAAAGAGGATCTGTCGCTGTCGGCAGAAGATCAGGCCTTGCTGGCCACCGTGCAAAAGAGCGGCGTGCCGGTGGTGCTGGTAGTGTTGTCTGGCCGCCCGCAGATTCTGGGCGCTGCTGTTGATCAGGCTGCCGCCATCGTCGCTGCGTGGCTGCCAGGCTCGGAAGGCCAGGGGGTTGCTGATGTGTTGTTTGGCGATCATGGGCCTACCGGCAAACTGTCATTCAGCTGGCCACGCAACATGGCGCAAGAGCCGATCAATATCGGCGATGCCAACTATGATCCTTTGTTTCCTTATGGGTTCGGTTTGGGTTACAAAGCATAAATACACGGACTGTCCGTTACATGACAAAAGGATCTGGAAATGAAGGCTATTGCCCGGCTCGCACGCAGCCTGCATAACAACAAGCGTGTGAACAATGGCGCGCACTTTTTCTCTGTGTTGCTGGTGTTGGTGTTGAATGCGGTGCTGTTTGGCTCACAGGCCCATGCAGTTTCGCCCCCGCAGGCAGATGAGAAAAACCTGACCGCCATTGTCAGTGGCACCAACGCCCCCGCGGGCAAGTATCCGTGGATGAGCGCGCTGATTGTCAAATCAACTTCTACTACTCGCACCAACAGCCAGCGCCAGTTTTGCGGCGGCAGTTTGATTGCGCCACAGTGGGTGCTGACAGCAGGGCACTGCATGCAAGGGCAGCAACCGGAAAAATTCCAGGTTCTGGTAGGCAGTGACAATCTCGATGGCGGTGGTGGTCAGCTGCTGGATGTCAGCGAGATCATTATTAATCCGCGCTACGACAACAAACAGCTGCGCAATGATGTTGCATTGATCCGGCTGGCCACGCCCGCAAGTGCAACGCCAGTGTCTTTGCCTTCGGCTGCTGCGATTGGCACTTTCAACTCGGTATTGGTCACTGCCTTGGGTTGGGGCAGTAATACCGGTATACAGCGTCCGGATTGCACGCTGGCGTTTCCGCAATTTACCCCCAGCAACCAGGCAGATTACTCCTGTGGTGTGTTGACCTTTCTCAAGCAAAGCCCGGTGGCGCAGCTGCAAACTACCCAAATTACCGTACTCGCCAATGAGGCGTGCCACAGCCGCTTTGCCAGTTTCATACAACAGAACAATTACGACATGCCGCCTGACTTGGGTGCCGACAAGCCGGTGCAAGAGGGTGACCTCTGCACGATGGATCTGGTGCGCAAGAGCACCGTTTGTTACGGCGACAGTGGCGGGCCGCTGCTGGCGCAAGTGGACGGCAATGCGGTGTTGATAGGTGTCGCCAGTTTCGTTATCGAGAAAAAATGCCTGGGCACCTACAGCCTGCAGTTTTTTGCGGAAGTGGCGCAATATCTCGATTTCATCAATCAGACGATGGCCGGCACCAAAGCACTGAATTTCAGCCAACTGTGTCCGCTGCCGGTAACGCCTGTGCTTGATGTGCAGTCGCCGGTGGCAGGCAAGGCCAAGGCCACTGTGACATGGCACGCCGCGAACGCAGCAGTGGGCTACACATTGCTGTACGTGCCGCTACCGAGACAAGGCGCGACCATAGGGCGCCTGGATCTTGCTGCTTCCACCACCGAGCTGAGCATTACGCTGCCGATTGGTGCTCATTATCTGGTGGCTGTGCAAACCAAGGGCAGGGACTGCGACAGCAGCGTGTCAGAGCCGGTAGAGGTAAGCGTGCCATGATGAAATACAGAGGATGTTTGCTCTTGTTGCTGGCGCTATGCACCGCGCCTGTGCTGGCGCTGGTGGATCCGTTTCTCACCACGCAAACCGTACCGGGCTGGATGGCTGAAATCCAGGTGTGGACGGATGCTGACGACCAGTATCACGAGTTTTGCCAAGGTGCCTTGATTGCATCGCAATGGGTGCTCAGCAGCGGAACCTGCATGACGGATCAAAACCACTATCTGGATGGCCTGTCTCCTGGCGAGGATCCGAAATTTCTCGTCAAGCTTGGTGCCAACGGCGAAAGTGTAGAGGTGGAAAAATTCTATTTCTCGGATGATTACACGATTGCGCTGTTCCGCATTGTCAAACCCGCCCAAGCCACGCCACTGGCATTGAGCACGATGACCGCAACGCAATTGCTGGGCAGTCAGCTGACCATTTTGGGCAAGGAAAAAACCAGTGCGGTGTTCCACACTTTTTTCAATCCGGGTGTCACCGCTACGCCTGTCATCTGCAAGATCAATGGTGTCGAGTTCTTGCTCGACGGGGCGTACTGTTTTGTACAGACCAAGCTGACGACTTCATCAACCTTGTACAAAGCCACAGCCACCGTCATTGATCCCGCTGCCGCCAATGCGCCGGCAACTTCACTCGACAAGGCAGTAACGATTGATCGCAGCGGCAACCTGCTCTATCTGGATTTTCGCGCTTCGCGCACCTATGCCTGTGCTGAAGATGTGGGGTTGCCACTGCTGGTCAAAGCGGCCAATGGCAGTGACGAGATCGCCGGTGTGGTATCTGCTGCCGGCGCTACCGCAGGGTTGCAAGTTTGCGGCATGTCTTTGGCCAATGTGTTTGCCTCTGCAGTCGCGATCAGGAGATTCGTTGATAAAACCTACGCCGAATACGACTTTGCAGCGCTGTGCCCGGCAACGCCGGTCGCCGAGGTTTCCTACACCAGCGGTGCCGGCATTTCATTGCAATGGAACAGCGTGAAAGGTGCTGCAGGTTACAAAGTGCATTACACCACCCGTCATGGCCAAGTGCCGATTGCGACCGTCAACGTGCAGACCCAGACCACCATCAACACCGTGCTGGCCCATGGCGTCGACTACCTGGTGGCGGTCACGGCTTACAATGCCAACTGCAGCAGTGCGCTATCGAAACCCTTGGCTGTCAATGTGGATGTGCACTAGCATTGTGCTCCTGTAACGCAGGCGTGAAAATTTGCGACAGCGCAAAATGTTTGCGTACATTTCGTTCATAGTGGGGGCTCGCAGGTCCACATTCATTAGAAGGAGCCAATTATGTCCACCGCCCTGATTTCATCTTCCCGTCGCCCGCATCGCCTTGTGCTGTGGGCCTCTGCCTTGGTCTTGGGTGCTGCAGTAATGACAGCGCAAAGCGCTGAAGCTCCGCAATTCAGCACCGATATTTCCATCGACGAAATCATGGAAGCCATCGTGATGCCGACTGCTGATGCAATCTGGAAAGCGGTGCAGGTTGATCTTACTGCAGCCGGCGAAGTGAAAACGGCACCCAGTTCGGAAGAAGCCTGGCTCGCGTTGCGTCATCAAGCTGTTACGCTGGCGAGCGTTACCAATCTGTTGCTGATCCCCAACCTGAAAATTGCCAAAGATCCCAACAGCAAAAAACATGGTGAAGGTGAACTGCCGCCGGTTGAAATTGCCAAACTGCACAAAGCCCAGATGGCGGCGTTTGCCGGTCATGCCAAAGCCTTGCATGCCACTGCCATGAAAGCGATTGCCGCCATCGACAAGCGTGATCTCGACGGCATAAGCGATGTGGGCGGTGAAATGGATGCCGTGTGCGAAGCTTGTCATACCCAGTTCTGGTATCCGAACCAAGGCAAGTAGGTCGAATGAGAGGAGCCCCATGTCACAAATCAATCGCCGTGATTTCATGGCCTTGTCGGCGGGAGTAACTGCAATGGCAGCTAGTGCCAACAGCATCGGTGCAGCCAAGGCGCCGGATACATCCGGTGTGGGGTCGGGTTTGATTGTATGCATGCATGGTGTCACCTCGAGTGAATTCGATTTCCGCACTTGCATGGAAGGTTGGGCCAAGGCCGGCATCAAAGCCACCGAGCCTGATCTGGTCAAAGCCCGCGAACATGAGATGGCCAATGGCAAAGGTTCAGCGCGTAAATTGATGGACGATCTCGGGCTGGTTGCCTACTCCTCTACCAACCAGTTGTCGTGGGATGAGCCCGGTGAGCGGCGCGCCAAAGCACTCGATGATCTGAAGTGGAAAGTCGAGATGGCAGAATCGCTCGGCTCCACCCGCATTGTCATCCCTTCGGCTGCCAGCATGGATCACAAACTGGCCGACTATGACCAGCTGTATGAAGTGCTGCACCAGATGGCGGAAATTGCCAAGCCGCACAATGTGGCGCTGATGCTGGAATTCACCCGCTTGTCGAAGCTGGTCAACAATGTGCGCACGTCGCTCGATGTGGTGCGCACCGTCAACCATCCCAATATCAAGTTCATGATTGATCTCTATCATTTCTGGGCCGGCCCTTCCAAGTTTGAAGATCTCGATCTGATCAAGCCGGGTGAAATCCACCACGTGCATTTTGCCGACATGCCGCGCATGCCGCCTGTGGAAGTCGCCGAGCAAAAAGACCGCGCGTTTCCGGGTGAGGGCATTACGCCGCTGCAGAAGATATTGAACAAGCTGGTGTCGCTGGGTTACAACCGCGCGCTGTCGCTGGAGTTGTTCGACATGGAGGTGCGACGTACTGATCCGGCGGTGATTGCGGCGAAGGCCTTGCAGACGATTACGCCGTTTATCAAGGCGGTGGGGTAGGGATTTTTCGCGCAGCCTTGGGCAAATAAGTGATTCTGAAACACGCTACAAGTACTTCCCTGTAAGCTCGGCTCCGGCCATCCATGGCCTCCGACGGTTTCAGAATCACTTATTTGCCCAAGGCTCTCGAGTTCATCGCGGGTTCAAAAGAAATGTGACTCCGCCCCAATTTCCACGGGATTTGCACAAAGAAATGTGAACCTGCGCCCGGTTTGTTCTGCCTCCGTGACCCTTTCCAAAACGCTGGAGTGATTTCATGAAAAAGTCTGTTCTCAGTCTCGCCGCTTTTCTTGCAGTTGCCGCGCTCGCCGTGCAGCCCACCATAGTCTTTGCCCATCACTCCTTTGCCGCTGAATTCGATGCCAATCTCAACGGCAAATTCACCGGCGTTGTCACCGAAGTGCGCTTCAGCAATCCGCATGTGCGTTATCGCATGGATGTGAAGATGCCCAATGGCAAGACTGAATCGTGGGAAATCCAGGCGGGCAGTGTCACCTCGATACGACCACAGGGTTGGCTGGCGGATACCATCAAGGTGGGCGACACCATCAGCGTGGAAGGTCAGCTGGGCCGCGACAATGCCAAAAAAGTTTATGTGCGCGCGCTGACACTGGCGAACGGCAAAAGCATGATGGGCACTGAAGGCAACAACGCCGGCAATGCGGCGACAGCGCCTCGGCTGGATCCCAATGTGGTGAACGCTGATCCCAAAGTGAATTACGGTTATGGCCAGCACAATACGGCTGCGCCCTTCGATATCAGTGGCCCGTGGCTGCAGCGCTACAAATTCCATGTCACGGTTGATGATCTTGATCCGAAACCAACGCCATACACGGCTGAAGGCAAAAAGCTGCGTGAAGCCAACACCAAATACGACGACCCGGCACTGCGCTGCATTTCACTCGGCCTGCCGCGCATTTTCGGCAATCCATACAACATGGAAATCTACGATGCCGGCACGCACTACCTGTTCATGTATG
>CANCGR010000122.1 GCA_947377625.1 Gammaproteobacteria bacterium
CTGTTTCGCACGCTCGCCAAGTGGCAATTCAACTCGGTGGACTGGCTGGTGCTCAAACATGAAATTTCCAAACGCGCGGCAGCGGCTGCATAAACATGAAAAGCTTCTTGCAGTTACTTCACCTCTTTTTTGAACCCATGACCGGTTCGCGCTGGTTATTCCGGCCGGGGCTCGTGCTATTGCCCTTGGTAATCCTGCTTGGCGTGCTGCATTCACACAACACCTTCAAGCTGGTCGTGGCGGACTACATCATCCTGATGGTGTTTCCATTCATGATGGCACCCAAAGTGCTGCGCACCTTGATAAGCAACCGCCGTTTCGCGCTGGTGCCGGGATTTTTGTCGCGCGCAATCTTGACTGCCTTTGTATTCACGCTGCTGCAAATCAGTTTCATTCCCTTCTTCGCCTGGTGCTATGGCATTGCAGGCTCACATCTGCGCAATGCTTTGGTACTGTTCATCATCAGCAGTGCTTATGTAGCCATCATGCAATATGCGGTAACGACTGTCTGGGCCATGATAGGACTGAGCTTGTTGCCAGTGACGGGTATCTACACTGTGGTGTCGATTATGCAAGACGGTACCGCCACCGAAATCGGTAATGGATGGCTCGTCCTGCTGCTTGCTCTCACCTTGCTGGGGTGGTTGCTGGCCTGGCAACGTGCACGCAAACGGCATCAATTCCGGCAGGAACATAAAAGCCTGGAGTTTTACAAACACAACGGTTACCAGCGCGCTGCGTTGGCAACCTGGCTCTTGCCTGCCACCAACGCCGGTGCCGCTCCCGAGGCTTCACTGCTGCTGGGTTACCCCGCCACGCTGGCCACCCGCGTGCGCATCATTTTTTATATGCTGCTGCTCGGCCCCACGGTCGCCACCTTGTTTATTACCTTCATACCCATGGGGGGGACGTATTGGTCATTGCAACCTTCAATGCTGGACATTTTTCTGGGTGCCAGTGTGTTCCCTGCTTCTTTTGCAGCCTTTCAGAATATTGACTGGGTGGCGCGGCTACGCTTGCTGTGGCTACGTTGCCCAACCCAGCGCCATGAATTTTGGCAGCTGCTGGAACAACAGCTGCTCATCAACACCACCTTGTTGGTGCTGATCTGCTGTGGAGTAGCGCTGGCTGATCTAAAGTTTTCAACATTTTCCGTCACTTTGCTGTTGCACTATCCGCTGCTGATCCTGACTTTCAACCTGTGCTATTCCTACTACGTGATCTGTGCACGCGCCAGCATGTGGTCGCCAGCTTTGGGCTTTATGTTCTGCATTGCCGGTTCAACATTTATCTTTGGCGGTTTGTGGGCGGCCATCGTTTATCACCATGTCCATCTACTGTTGGTGCTGGAGCTACTGGCCATCATTGCAGCGCTGATGTTGCGCAGGCTGGCCCGCTCAAGGTTGCACACAGTGGATTGGCTGCTGGTAAAACCATTACGCACGATGTAAGGCAGCCCATTAGCGTTGGCGAATTTGGCCAACAACTGGGAAACACACCTGAGCACATACTGGGGCTATGCTGGTTATTGATATGAAACTTTTTGATTTTCATAGGGTTAGCAAGACAAACAAGATTGGCACGCCCTGTGCTAAATGCACAATACAACAACAAGGATACTTACCATGAACGCTCTGGAAGTCACCAACCTTACCAAACACTTCGGCACTTTTGTCGCGGTTGATAACGTCAGCTTCACGATTCCCGAAGGTGTGATCTTCGGCATGCTTGGCCGCAATGGCGCCGGCAAGACCACTACCATCCGCATGCTAATGAACATTTACGAAATGGATGCCGGCACCATCAAGTTCCGTGGCAACCGCGTGGGCCAGGAATTTCGTGACCGCGTTGGCTACCTGCCGGAAGAGCGCGGGCTCAACACCAAGATGCGGGTGCTCGACACCCTGCTCTATCTGGCCGAACTGAAAGGCAAGCAAGGCGCAGCAGTCAAAGACAAAGCCATGGCGTTTTTGACCCGCTTTGAACTCGATACCCGCACGCGCAGCAAAGTGCAGGAGTTGTCGAAGGGCAACCAGCAGAAAATCCAGTTCATCTCTACCATTTTGCATGATCCTGACTTTATCATTCTCGACGAACCGTTCTCGGGCCTTGATCCCGTCAACGTCAACTTGTTCAAGGACATCATTCTGGAACTCAAGGCACAAGGAAAGGCCATCATCTTCTCCACGCATCTGATGGAGTTCGCCGAGAAAATGTGCGATCACATCGCCCTCTTCCACCACGGCAAAGTATTGCTGTCGGGGGCACTGGCCGAAGTGAAACAACGCTTCTCTTCCTGCAACGTAGTGCTGCACTACGAAGGCTCCATCGAATTTCTGCGCAGCCTGCCTTACATACGCAAGGTGCAGGATTACGGCAACTACTGCGGCATCACGATCGCACAGCGCAACGACAGTCAGCGTTTGTTGCGCGACGTTCTCAACCATGACGTAGTCGTGCACAAATTCGATGCCAACGACATCTCGCTGAACGACATCTTCCTCAGCCAGACCGGTGCACAAGGAGAAGCAGCATGATCAACCGTGGCCTGTTCACCGTATACAAAATGCACATCAAGCAGCAGTTGCTCAGCAAAGCCTTTGTGGTGGCGACCTTGCTGATGCCGGTGGTGATGTTTGGCATCATCTTCATACAAGCAGCGCTGATGAATATTTCCGGCGCGGAAAAATCGCACATTTACATCACGAGCGACGACCAGAACCTGCTCAGTTCAATCGAAGCGCAACTGCAAACCCGATCTGAAGTGAGCAAAGGCATTTACAAGATGGAATACCAATTGGTCAGCGCAGCCGCCTTTGACGAGTTTCTGGCCAGCAAACGCGCCGACATCCTCGCCAACAGCAACAACGGCTTGTTCTTCATTCCTGGCCAGGCGCTTGACGACAAGGCGGTACGCTTTTATTCCACCAATCTGGGCAACCAGATTTTGCGTCAAAGCATGAGCGAAACCTTCAATCAGGTGTTGAACCGCGATCATTTCAGCACGCTGGGTGTGCCGGCGGCTGATCTTGAATTCGCCGTGAAAACCATCGACATCAAAGGTTTCACCGTGTCCGAACACGGTGCCGAGCAAGGCAGTGTCGGCAATACGGCGGTCGGCTTCGGCATGGCGTTTTTGCTGATGTTCAGCATCATGGGCATCGTGATGCCGTTCTCGGCCGCCATCATTGAAGAAAAAACCAATCGCGCAGTCGAAGTGCTGCTGACTTCGGTCAACCCCAAGCAACTGCTGGCCGGCAAGATCATGGCGCGCGTTACTACTGGTGTGGCGCAAATGTTTGTATGGCTGTTGCCCTTGTTCGTATTCGTGCTGTTCCCGGCGTCGATGGCGTTGCCGCCGCAATTCCAGATCGATCTTGGCCCCGGCATCTTCCTGTTCTTTTTCGCGAACTATGTATTGGGCCTGTGCATGTTGCTGGCGATCTGGGGTGGCTTCTCGGCAATGTTCGACAGCACGCAGGATGCCAACCAGGCCATGTGGCCAATCTCGATGCTGATGTTTGTGCCGTTCTACGCGGTGTTCGCGGTGATCCGTAACCCCGCCAATTCTGTTGCCGAAATTTTGTCGATGACCCCGTTGACCTCACTCTACGTAATGCCGGTAAGGTTGGCGACATTGGCAGTGCCGCTCTGGCAACCGCTGGTGGCCTTGGCAGCCAATGGCATTCTGGTGTGGCTGGCCATCAAAGCGGGCGGCAAGATCTATCGCATCAGCATTCTTGCCACCGGCCAACAGCCAAGCATGCAGCAATTCTTCAAATGGTTGCGTCAGCCATGAACACAACAACACTGATCAAGGAACTGTCCGAGGAGACAATATCGATGCACGCGAACATGAACCGCAACGCAAGCAGCAAACAGCAAGGAAGCCCAACGTCACTGCACAGGATTGCCAGGTTGCGCCCGCTCGCGGCGCTGATGGTGTGCATGTTTGCAGCACCTGCTGTGCTCGCCGAAAACCTGCAGCAGATTTATCAGTTGGCCGCCACCAAGGATCCCGAAATCCGGCAGCAACGCGCGCGCTATAACGCCACACATACCAATATTGACCTGGGACGTTCGGCACTGTTGCCACAGGTAAGTGCCACCGGCAGCTTCACGCGCAATGCCAATGGTCCCGTGACGGATAGCACCGGCACAGGCAGGCAGTTCGATATAGGCAACGGCTACTACTCGAAAAACTACGGCCTTAGCCTGACGCAAGCACTGGTGAACTTTCAGGCCTGGTATCAATTCAAGTCCTACAAGTTGTCCGATGAGTCGGCCACTTTGCAACTGGCAGCGCAGGAGCAGCAATTGATCATCAAGGTAGCCAAAGGCTATTTCGACGTCTTGCGCAGCCAGGCCAACCTCACCTCGTTTGACGCGCAGGAAGCCGCCAACAAACAACTGCTGGAAAATGCCCAGGAAAGATTTGATGTTGGCCTCAACACAGTTACCGATGTCTATTCTGCGCAAGCCGCGTTCGATAGCGTCAGCGTCGGCAAGCTGCGTGAGCAGAACAACCTCAACCAGCGCAAGGAAGCACTGCAAGCCATTGTCGGCCAACCTGTGGATGACTTGTCGCAGCTCAACCCCAACTTTCCGATAGCACCCGTGGAGCCAGCCAGCATGCAGTCATGGGTGGACTTGGCGAAAGAGCAAAACCTGACGATCCGCATCGCTGCGCTCGACCGTGATGCCAAGGAGCAGGACGTGAAAGCTGCCAAAGCCAGGGCCTGGCCGACGCTCAGTCTCAACACCACGCTCAATTGGAGCAAGGACGGCACGACCAATTTCACGGTCATTCCATCACAAGCCTTCGAGACCGCCGGCGTGGCGCTACGATTCAGCATGCCGTTGTTCACTGGTGGACAACTCAGTGCCACTACCCACCAGGCCAATTTCAATTTCGATGCCAGCAAGGAAGGCCTGACCAAGTCGGAACGCGACAACATCCAGGCGACCCGTAATGCCTACCGCAGCGCAGAGACAGACGTGAAGGCAGTAGCAGCCAGCGCCAGGTCGGTAATATCAGCACAGAGCTCCTACGAATCGACTCAAGTCGGAGCCGAAGTGGGCACCCGTAACATCGTTGAAGTGCTGCAAGCACAGCAGCTGTTGTTTCAGGCCCAGCGCGACTACAGCAACTCACGCTTCGACTATGTGATTGACACATTGACGTTGAAACAGGCGACCGGCGTGCTGTCACCACAAGACATCACTGAACTGAACCAGTGGCTGAATCAGTAACAGTAACAACAAGACGGAGGAAACTTCATGCTGAAAAATTTCATCGATATTCTGACCGCCCCCACTGCGGCCTTTACCCGGCTCAAACAGAACCCGACGTTCCTGGCACCGCTGCTGTTGCTGTTGGTCATGACCATTGCCACCACCAGCGGCTACATGTTGCTCAACGATGCGGGCTTTGTGCGCGACCAGATGGTTGAGCAGGCCGTCAAGTTTCGCGACATGACCAAAGAGCAGCGGACTCAAGTTGAAAAAGCCATCGGGGGGCAATCGCTGACTACCCAGGCCATTATCTCCAGCGTTGCTGTCGCCATTGTGGTGCCAGTGGTGCTCGCCATCAGTGCCACTTATCTGACGCTGATGGCCAAGTTCAGCAGCAGCCCGCTCAGCTTCCGCCATTGGTTTGCGCTTGTCTGCTGGGGCACGGTGCCCACATTCTTCTCCGCTCTGGCAGCAGTGCTGGTGCTACTGACCGACTCCGTTGGTCAGGTCCCCCAAGGCGAGCTGCAAGTGCTCGGGGTGATTCATCTGCTGAATCTCAATATCCACAGCCAGACGCTCGAACAGGTTGGCCTGATGCAAATCTGGGGAATGATTTTGGGTGTCATCGGCTATCGCCAATGGACCGGTACCAGTTGGCTCAACGCAAGCTTGATTGCTCTCGCACCTTCAGTCGTCATTTATGGCGCCGTTCTTTTTTTCACTCTTTAAAGGCAAGGTACTCCAATGAAAAAAGTTTTAATCATCGTCGGTATCATCGCAGTCATCGTGATACTGGTCGTGGTACGCAAACAGTCGTCCAGTGAAGGCCAGTCCGTCATTCTGGAAACGCTGCAGAACCGCAGCATCAGCGCCTCCATTCTTGCCTCCGGCAAACTCACGCATGAAGACGAGGTGAAGCTCAGCACCGAAGTGGTGGGCAAAGTCGCCGCGCTTTATGTCAAAGAAGGTGAGACTGTTGAGAAAGGCCAGTTGGTGGCACAGATCAATGACGAAACACCGAAAGCCATGGTCGACCAGCAGCGCGCGTCATCGCGCATGCAGGAAATCGCCATCGAGTCGCAGAAGTTGCAGTTGGCCAATCTGGAAACGGCATGGCAGCGCAAGAAGTTGCTGCATGACCGCAAGTTGATCGATGACAACACCTTTGAAGCATCGACCAATGAGCTTGAGCTGGCGCGTCTGACCGTCAAAACCCGCCAGGCCTCACTCGACCAGAGTCATGCCAGCTTGTCAGAAGCTGAAAAGAACCTGAAGAAAACCCAGGTGTTTTCGCCGCTGGCCGGCGTCGTCACCTCGCTGGATATCAAGGTAGGTGAAATGGCGATCTCCTCCACCACCAACGTGCCAGGCTCGTCGCTGATGACCATTGGCAACCCGGAAACCATCCAGGCGCAGGTGAACGTCGACGAAGCTGACATTGCCAACATCAAGATTGGTGAAGAGGCCAGCATCGTTGCCATCGGTTATCCCGATCAGCCGATGAAAGGCACGGTCAAGGAAATCGCCATCACTGCCAAGCCACCGACCCAGACCAGCACGCTGCTTACCTTCGTGGTCAAGATCAAGATCAACGACACCAACGGCGTCAAGCTGAATCCCGGCATGTCGGCGCGCGCCGAGGTGTTCACCAGCAACAGCAGCAATGTGCTGGCGGTCCCCATCCAGGCCGTGGTTGAAGAAGAAGACCGCAGCCTTAACTCGAAGAAACACATCGTCTACAAGTTTGACAACGGCATCGCCCGCAAGCTTGTTGTGGAGACCGGCATCGCGGATGACTCCTATCAGCAGATCAGGAACGGACTCTCTGCTGGCGATCGCATCATCACGGGTCCCAATCGCATCCTGCGCAATCTGCAGGACGGCGACAAGGTGAAGGAAAAAACCCAGGAAGAAACCAACAAAGAGAACGGCAAGAAGTAATCCTGTCTACCCTCACT
>CANCGR010000123.1 GCA_947377625.1 Gammaproteobacteria bacterium
AGCAACTGCACCATTGGCAGGTCTGAATTTTCGATAGCAATGCTTAGCACATACAGGCCATAACCGTTGGGGAGGTTGGCTTTGGCCCCCGCATCAAGCAGCCGCCGCGCCAGCTCGTGGTCTTCGATGCGCACGATCCAGTGCAGTGCGGGAGTGGCATAAGGCCCTAACGCATTTACATCAGCTCCGCGCTCGGCGAGCAGCAAACGCACGCTTTCAACATCGCGCTGCATGGCTGCGCGTGCGAGCCTGTCGTCGGCTTGTGCCGCCAGTGAAAAACCCGTTAGCAGAGCGCAAGCAAGCAGCAAAAAATTTCTCATGGCACTTCTCATGGCACTTCTCATAGCACCTCTCATAGCACCTCTCATGGCACCTCTCACAGGCTTGCCCTCACAACGTCAACGGGCCGCGGCTGTCGCCGAACGCGTGCTCAGCAATGCCCAGTTTCTCAAGCATCGACACCAGCAGATTCGACAAGGGCACGTCCTTGCCGGCGCGAATATGTCGACCGCCTTGCAGACGACCGGCAGCGCCACCGGCCAGCACTATTGGCAGCGGGTCATGGTCGTGCTGGTTGGAATTGCTCATGCCACTGCCATACATCACCAGCGAATGGTCGAGCAGACTGCCATCGCCGTCGGGCGTGTCTTGCAGTTTCTTCAGAAAGTAGGCGAGCGTGGTCTGCATATGAAACGCGTTCAAGGTAGCCAGCCGTGCAATGTTGGCGGGCACTTCTGAATGATGCGAGAGATTATGGAAGGGTTCGTTGATGCCGCTTTCGTCATAGACGCGGTTGCCGATCTCGCGCGCCACCATGAAGGTGGAAACACGCGTAATCTCCGCCTGCCAGGCGAGGGTCAGCAAATCAAACATCAGCTTTGAGTGCTGCGTGAAACTGTTGGGGATGCCGGTTGGCTTGCCGGGGATTTTGAGATTGCCGGTTGGCGATGACGCAGCCACCTGCAGGCGGCGTTCGATTTCGCGTACGTCTTCCAGATAACGTTCGAGCCGGTGTTTGTCTTGTGCGGGCAAGGCCCGTTGCAGTCGTGGTACATCAGCAGTGACGGCATCCAGCAAACTGCGTTTGAGATCCATGCGCGCCGCGCGTTCCTGCGCAGTGCTGCCATCACCAAACAAGCGCTCAAACACAATTTGCGGATTGTGCTCCATCGGCAAGGGTGTGGTGGGCGTGCGATATGAAATGGAGCTGCTGTCGTCCAGCGAAAGTTCGAGCGAAGGCAGAGGTGTGTCCTGACCAATGAACTTGGCCGCGACCTGATCAAAGGAAGTAGGTGACGGCCCAGTGCCAGGCTCGACACAGTTGAGCCAGACGGCCGATGAGCGTGCATGGTTGGCACCGGCTGATGCATCAGTGCCGTAGGCGAACGGCAGCGTCAAATCGCTGACCACATTGACGCGATCGCGAAAGGGTTCCAGCGACTTCAAGGTAGCCGGAAACTCAAAGCCGCTGCCAACCGTTGCCGGAGTCCAGTGTTTCATCACCGCACCGTGCGCAATGTAGATGCACGCCAGGCGTGAGCGTGGTGACGCCGGCGCCGCGCGTGCTGCGGCCGGCAACATGGATTCCAGCAAGGGTAAAGCCAGCGCCACCCCGGCACCACGCAACAGATGACGACGTGAAAGATGCTTTTTGGTCAGAAAATTCATCGTGTGGTTCCCTCTGCAAGTGCAGCGACAGTGAGGTCTGGTTCATTCACTGCAATGTTGTTCTGAAACGGCATGCTGCTGACAATGGCTAACACTACGTCGGCGAAGCGGTAGCCTTTGCCTGCAGTTGCAGCGGCGATTTTGCGGACTGCCGGCATGTCTGCAGGTGTAATGGAACGCCCCAGCGCATAGCTCAACAATTTTTCAATGATGTTGGCGGCCACTACATCGCCGCGTGCCAGCAAGGCCTTGCGCAGTGTGACAGGCCCGTCGATCGGCGTGCCGTCGATCATGGTCGTGCGGGTATTCAATGCATAGCCACTGTCTTGCGTGCGCCAGCGGCCAACAAGATCAAAATTTTCCAGCGCCAGTCCGAACGGGTCCATGATCTGGTGGCAGGAAGCACAGGTGGGATTGGCATGATGCAGTTCGAGTCGTTCACGCAAGGTGTTGGTGCTTTGCCCTTGCGGCGTGTTTTGCTGCGTCAGGTCGGTCTTGATGCCCGGTGGTGGCGTTGGTACTGGTGCACCGAGTAAGTCTTCCACGATCCAGGCGCCGCGAATTACTGGTGATGTTCTGTTCGCCACCGAAGTGGCCGTGAGAATACTGCCCTGCCCCAGCAACCCCCGACGCGGACTGTTCTCCGGCAAGGTGACACGGCGCATATAGTCACCGCGCACGCCTTCAATACCGTAGTGGCCGGCCAGTTCGGCGTTCAGCCAGGTATAGCCGGAATCGAGCAGTTGCAGCAGCCCGAGATTCTGGCGCATCAGGTCATTGAACAGCAGCTCGGTTTCCTGACGGAAGGCTTTGCGCAGTTGTGCATTGAAAGCAGTGTCTTGTGGCAGTGCGTTGTCGAGGTCGCGCAGCTTCAGCCATTGGCCGGCAAAATTCTGCACCAGCGCATCCGCGCGAGCGTCACGCTGCATGCGCGCTACTTGTTGTGCGAGTACGGCGCTTTCGTGCAATTTGCCGGACGCGGCAATATCAAGCAGTTCCTTGTCCGGAATACTGCTCCACAAAAAGAACGACAGCCGTGAGGCCAGCTCAAGATCACCAAGGGCATAGACTTTACCGGCGGCCAAGCCAGCCGGTTGCTGTTCAATCTGATACAGAAAACGCGGGTCCATCAACATGCGCGACAGTGCATATTGAATGCCGACCTCAAAACCGCCGAGCGTTCTGCCTTTGTCGAAAAACGCGAGAAGTTCTGCCACTTCCGCTGCGTTACTTTGCAAGGGCCTGCGGTAGGCAGCCGTCGCCAGTCGCGTGAGGATGGCCTGGGCACAGCTGGCTTCCTCTTTGGCGGCTTGCGGGTAACAGGAAAATATTGCGCGCCGGCTGGGAGTATTGCCTGCGCCTTTTACTTCGAAAGGACCATTGATCTGCACAGACGCGATGGCACCTTCACGGTTGAACACATCATAGAAATCGTTCACGCCTTCGCAACGTCTGCTGTCGATCAGCGCCGCTGCCAACTCGTGCGGGCCGGCCGGGATGGGTATTTGAAAACGGCTGGGGTTGTCGGGTTTCAGCACATTGCCATCAAGGGTAACCATAAGCTCGGTGTTGCCGGTGCAAAACGCCTGATTGTTGAAAACACCGCCAGCCCCGCGCGCGTTCACCAGGATTTCGTATTGCGCATCGAGCGGAAAATTGTGGGTGACGAGCAGGCCGGACCGCGTCCCCAGCGGCAGCCCTTCGAGCTGGGTGTCCTGGGCGCCGGCAGGCACCGGATAGATCACCTGGGTAGGGATCAGCGAAAGATCACCTACCGCCTCGCGGCCGATGCGCATGGCAGCGCTGGCAAAGGCATCAATCAGTGTCGGCGAAACACTGAGCACATCGACATTGTTGTTGAAGCCAGCACCTGCGGCTTCGCGCGGCAAGGTGGCGACAATGGCAGCGGCGTCGAAGGCCAGCAGGTCTCTTATGGCATTGGCATATTCTTCACGGTTAAGCCGGCCGATGCCGGCATTGCCGGGATTGGGCGCAGGCGCTTGTTCGTTATCAAGGGCTGCACCAAGCTGCGCAGCGAAGGCATCCAGCACCGTGCGGGGTGGCCGCTCTTTGCCGGCGGGAGGCATCATGCCCGTCCTGATCTTGCGAATGGCTTTTTCCCACACGCTATTGTCCTTGACCAGATGCTCATGGGTCAGCAGATCGAATGCCAGACTGCCGGCCTGATCATCCAGGTTGTGGCAGGTCACGCAATACTTGTCGAGCAAGGCCCAATCCGGACCGGCAACCCCCTGCCCGGTTTGCGCCAGCAGCGGAGCCATGCAAAGCGTGGAGACTGCCAAGAGCACGGAGCGCGATTGCAGGTTTGTCAGAATTCCACGTTTCACTTTGTTGTTTGCCCCGAGTTCCTGAAAACAACGTATTTTATTGTTTTGGTTCAATTGTCTTGTCCAATAATTTAGCATGCGTAGCCTTCAAAAAAAGCGTTGAGACAATCCGGATTCTTCATGGCCAAAATAAGTACCAGAACAAGTGCCAATACAACTACCAATGCAAGCGCCAAAATTGAGTTCGGCGAACTCACCAATCACACCGGCTACCACATCAGGCGTAGCTACTCTACGTTCATGCGAATGTTTGCAACCAATGGCAAACAGTTTCAGCTAAAGAGCCAGCAATCCTCGATTTTGATCCTGGCCCGCGAAAATCCCGGTATCACGCCGGCTGCCATAGCCGACGCCATAGAAATCGAGCGATCGCTAATGGCCAAGCTACTAACCGACCTGATGAAAAGAAGCTTCATCGAGACCAAAGCCTGCACTATCGACGGCCGCCAGAAAGGCCTCTACATCACGGCAAAGGGCAAAACGTTTCTGCGCCAGGTACTTGAGTACTTCTCGCAAAATCTTGAAATTGAACTCAACCGCAATCTTTCACAACGCGAACAACTTACGCTGATCAAGCTGCTGCAGAAAATTTACGAAAACCGTTAGTTCGGCAGTCCACTTGCAGCGTCGACTTGGTATTTTTTTTTGAGTTATTGCCTCAGGAACTGCAATGAGTAAATCATTTATTTGCAAGTTTCTGCAAGACACAAGAGTGCAAATATAGTTAATGATATTAACTATATTAATTAATTAGTTCAACAGACCAAATTTCAAATGGTGTTGGAAGCGCTGCTACTCACCAGCAGGCATGAAAGGAATCAGCATGGGAACCTTGCGCCGATAGGCTTGGTAAGCGTCGTGATCGAGTTCTGCTGCCAGCCAGCGCTCCTCAATGCGTGCCTTGATCCAGAACCCGACGACAATCATCACCATGCCAACCAAAGCCGGAATCGAGCCTTTGGCGATTGCTGTGGCAATTATCGAAACAAAAGCACCGGTGTACATCGGATGCCGCACGATTCCATAGGGGCCAGTGTCGACCACCTTATGGTCAGGCTTGAGCGTGATGCTGGCTGACCACAGCCGCCCCAGGTGCAAGCGCGCCCACCAGGTAAAGCCAATACCAAGCGCCAGCACCGCCACACACAGCCAGACACCTTGCAGACCAACATGCCAAAGTCGCAACGCTTCACCAGTGCGCTGCACCGGGATGCCCAGCACGATGCCGCCCACCACAATAAGCAAACGGTAGCCTCTGGCCGCCGCAGGATCAGGCGTACGTTGCGCAGTACTACTCCACACAGACGCCGCCACCCACGACACCGCAAAGGCCAGCCACAATACCAACATCAACAGTCCCGGACTCATCTCACTCTCCGTCGTTATCCTTGTCTTTGTCGTTAAGGTAGCGTTGTGACAACTCACCAAGTGCTGCCAGGGTTTTGCGGGTTATTGCCACGGCATTGGCGCCCACTCTTTCCTCGAGCAGGGCCTGGATTTCATCGACCACTTGCGTGGCAACGTCGGCGGCATGTCGGCCTCGTTTAGTCAACGTCAATGTCAAGCGGCGGCGGTCCTCGGTATACATGTCGCGCTGCAGATAACCGCGCAGCACCAGCATATCGACCAGCTGCCCTGCGTTCTGCTTGGACACATTGAGCTCGCGAATGATCTGGCTCAGCGGAATGTTGGCGCGGCCAATGGCAGCAATGACATAGATGCCATTACGCGGGATGTCGTCATACCCGGCTGCGTCCAGCGCGTGGCGGATGGCCATGCCGTAAATGTTGCGCGAATAGCGCAACAAGGCTGGCAGGGGAATAGGTGGGTTCGCGCTGTTGGTCATGAGCGCATTTTAAGTAAATTTATTTTATAGTCAATATTATTGACTAATTTCCTGACCCTGCACAGCGCGCGACTGCGGCGGTAGAGGCTGGTGCTCCACTCGTTCAAGCGCCGGATCAAGACAGGCCCAAAGCGGTGCGCTGGTTGCCCAAATGTTCATGGTTGGTGAAACCGACGACGGATCGTCGAGCGTGCCCGCCCGCACAACCCTGAACTGCGGACGCGCCGATGATTTCGCGAACAGATGCGTGCCACAACCTGGGCAGAATTGCCGGGTGATTTCATTGCCGCTGGCGGCTGTCATCGCGTGCTCCGCCAGTGCACCAGCCACTACGAGAGCGTCAGCGGCCACCATCATGTTCACGGTGCCATTGGCGGCAATACGTTGACAGTCGCGACACCAACACACTCGCACAGCGAGAGGATC
Source organism: Gammaproteobacteria bacterium (assembly GCA_947377625.1). Lineage (GTDB taxonomy): Bacteria > Pseudomonadota > Gammaproteobacteria > Pseudomonadales > Pseudohongiellaceae > CAILUG01. Next base: position 6,289 of record CANCGR010000123.1, read on the forward strand.
CGCGCCAAGTTTGAAACTAACAGCGCCGCACAGGCAGCGCCCGGTTCTTTCAGTCATTATTGCAACTCTCCTTATTGGGTTTGGTTTTATTGAACCACGACAAGCAGATCATCCATAGGGGGGGGGTAGCTGATGCTGTCAACGGCCGGCTTCAACCAATTGTCAGTATTTGTTACTTCCGCTTTTTTTTTTTCGTATTTCAAGCTTAATATCGCTTGCGTTTGGCGATGGGGACCTAAGCCATTCTTTATCTGCTGGAGTATCTGCTCAATTACGGGAGTCAAAAATCATGAAAATAAAATCTCGCGTGTCCGTTCTTTCGTTGGCCCTGCCGCTGTGTTTCATGCTCGGCGCCACCAACAGCGTCCAGGCTGCGACAACGCGCTGGTCCGATCCTGCCACCTGGCCCAACAAGAAGGTGCCAGCCGCCGGCGACAAAGTGGATATTGCGAGCGGCAAGGACGTGATTCTGGACGTCAGTCCTCCAGCGCTGGGCGGTGTGACCATCAATGGCAAACTGACCTTTGCCGACAAAGCTGATCTGGAGCTGAGCACCGAGTGGATCATGGTGCACGGCGAACTGGCGATCGGCACAGAAGCCAAGCCCCACACGCACAAGGCCACCATCACCCTCACCAACGACGTCAAAGATGAACAGATGATGGGCATGGGTGACCGCGGCATCATGCTCTCAGGCGGCACGCTGAACCTGCACGGTGACCGCACCAACACCTGGACCAAGCTGACAAAGACCGCCGAGAAAGGCAGCAACTCCATCGAAGTCCTGAACGCCGCCCAATGGCGGGTGGGCGACGAGATCGTCCTCGCCTCCACCGATTTCAATCCGCGGCAGGCCGAGCGGCGCACTATCTCCGCCGTCAGCGGCAATACCATCACGC
>CANCGR010000124.1 GCA_947377625.1 Gammaproteobacteria bacterium
ACACTCGAAAATGCGGCGGCCAAGTTGTTGCCGGCCGGCTATAGCGTTGACCATGCCGGTGTGTCGCGGCAGTTGCGCAAGGAAGGCAGCACCATGCTGTCAGTATTGATGATCTCGATGATGGTGGTGTATCTGGCGCTGACGGTGCAATTCAACAGCTTCCGCTTGCCGCTGGTTGTCATGTTGGGCTCAGTGCCGTTGGCCTTGTCGGGCGCCATGCTGTTCAGCTTTTTCAAGCTGACCACCATCAATATCTACGCACAGATAGGCTTCGTGACATTGGTAGGATTGGTCGCCAAGAACGGCATTTTGATCACCGAGTTTGCGCACAAGCAGCAACTGCTGGGCTTGAGCAAACACGCGGCCATCAAGGCGGCGGCCTCGTTGCGACTGCGGGCGGTGTTGATGACAACCGCTGCTACGGTGCTCGGTCATTTTCCGCTGGTACTGGTCACTGGTGCCGGCGCCCATGCGCGTAACAGCATTGGTATTATTCTGGTGGCGGGCATGGCGATAGGGACGCTGTTTACCTTGTTTATCCTGCCGTCGGTGTATCTGTGGCTGGCGAAAGAAACACAGCCGCAAGCACAGCCAATCGCATTGCAGCAAACCAGCCAGACGTTGCAATAGTGTGCGCCGGTGCGCACTTGTGTGAATCAGCGCGGCCACCGGCTAAAGCCAACCGTGATTGCTGCCGTTAATAGCTGTGAGCATCCAGGGGGGCTCGTCTATGCAGCTGCAATCATTCATGACCACCAGAGTGGTCAGTGTCGCGCCGGACGACACACTTAACCAGGTAAAGGAAATTTTTGACAACACCCGCTTTCATCACTTGCTGGTGGTGGAGAACGACTGCTTGATGGGAGTAATTTCTGATCGCGACTTTCTGCGCAATATCAGCCCGTTTGTCGGCAGTTTGCATGAGACCACGCGCGACATTTGTACAATGAAGCGGCGCGCTCACCAGATCATGAGCCATCATCCGATCACACTGCAGCCACAGGCCGATCTTAATCAGGCCGTGGAGTTGTTCCAGGCCAACAGCATTAGCTGCATCCCCATTGTCGATGATGCCAACCATCCGGTCGGCATCGTCAGCTGGCGAGACTTGCTGAAATTTGTGAATGGCTGAACAAGGCTTCAACAAGATTTGGGGGAGGCAGGGCAAGCGCATGGCTTTGCGCTGGCAATATCCAGATAATGCGGCATCCTCGCCAAGTAGTTCAGAGTGTGCCGATGAAGCCGCACAAGCTTTTGCTTTTCACTGCCAGTCTTGCGCTGGCGGCGTGCGCGGTTTATGCCCCGGCGCCATTGCCCTCTTTACCTGACGCCCAGTCAGCCGCAGCGCTGACCAACATTCTTTATCGCAACAGCGAAGTGGTCGATGCCCGCTTTCAGAGTGAAAGTGCCACAGCAATTGATCTGTCTGCTCCCCTTGACGCCAGCGCGGTGGCCACACTGGCAGTGTTGCACAATCCCGATCTGTACAGCCTGCGGGCAACGCTGGGCATCGCGCAAGCACAGGTATTTGCTGCGGGCTTGATGCCAGACCCAACCTTTAGCATGGGTGTCGACAAAGTGCTGTCAGGCCCTGATGAACTCAATGCCCTTACTGCTGCACTGGGATTCGATCTGAATTTCCTGCGGACTCATGCAGTGCAGCAGACACAAGCCAAGGCCGGCGAGATGCAGGTGCGAATGGACATTGCATGGGCTGAATGGCAAACCGCCGGTGCAGCCCGGTTGCTGGTGGCGCGCATTGGCAGCTTGCAGCAACTGCACACTTTGGCGGTTGGCAACAACGCGCTTTCACAAGCTGCACTGTCGAGTTGGCAGAGGGCAGCGCAGCACGGTGATGTGACGAGCACACAAGTGCAGCTCGCATCCGTTGCCGCCATTGCCGCACAGCAAGCGGTTAATCAAGCGAAGGCAGAACTGGCAGCGGCAAAACTGGATTTGAATACTTTGCTGGGTCTGGCACCTGACTTCCCGTTACAACTAGCGCCACTGTCGGCAACGCTAGCTGCTGCGGCAGCGTTGCCTGCGCTTGATGTGCTGTTCACACAAGCTGCGCAATCCCGCGCTGATCTGGTGGCCCTGCGTCTTGGCTACGATGCGCAGGAAGCAGCAGTACACAAAGCCGTGCTCGATCAATTCCCCGCGTTGGCTCTCACCATCAATGGCGCGCGTGACACCGGTGGCAATCGTTTGCTGGGACCTGCACTGAATTTTTCACTGCCACTGTGGAACCGCAATCGTGGTGGCATTGCGCTTGAAAAGGCCACGCGCGAAGTGCTGCAACGCGAATATGCAGCGCGGCTGCTGCAGACTCGCGCCGATCTTGCCGCTGCACTCGCCAACGTTGCGCTTGCCACCACTCAACAACACAATCTGCAACAGGCGTTGCCGGCGCTGCAGCAGTTGGCGCTTGGCAGTCGTGCTGCTGCCATGCGCGGTGATCTGACGGTGACGGCTGCCGCTGCCGCAGAACAAAGTGTGTTTGACCAGCAAAGCCAGCTGGTATTGGCACAGCAAAGTCTGGCGGAACATTGGATTGCGCTGGAATTGCTGAGCGGCGTTGCAAGAGATCAATGGAGTACCCAACATGAATAGTCGTGCGATTTTTTGCTGCCTGCCGCTATTGCTGGCACTTGGTGCCTGCTCGGAAAAAGAGAGTGAAGAAACCGGCGCCAAGCCCACTGCCCACATCACGGTGGCCACTGTGCAAGCGGGCGATCTTGCGCAAACAGTCACGCTTTACGGGGTGGTTGAGAGCGGCAGTCAAGGGCGCTACAAAGTGGAAGCACCTCTGGAAGCCAGACTTGCATCAGTCGATGTCAGCGTGGGCAGTGTAGTGGCAGCCGGCGCTGTGCTTGCCCGTTTGCAAGCCTCACCGCTAACAGAGCTGGAGCTGAACAAAGCGCGTACCGACGTGCAGCAAACCACTGCCGCCAATGCCAGAGCGCAGCGCCTGCGTGCCGAAGGACTGGCCAGTGACGGTGAAGTTGAATTGGCACAAGCAGCGTTGGCCACCAGTGAAGCCGTGCTGCGCAGTTTGCAAAGCCGCAGCAACACCCTGGAATTGAAGGCACCCTTTGCAGCAGTAGTGGGCAGCATCGATGCCTCGTTGGGTGAAATCATTGCGGCCGGCGCCACGGTGTTCACACTGGTGCGCAATAGCAACAATACGCTGCATTTCAGCATGGATCCTGCGCTGGCTGGTCAGGTGAGTATTGGCACTGCCTTGCAGATTCGCTTGCCGGCCGGTGGCGCAGAAATCGCCGGCACCGTGAGTTCGATTGCACCGGCTGTGGATTCGCAAACCCACTTGTTGCCCGTCTATGCCAGCGCGGCAACGGCCAGCAGTTTGAAACCCGGTGAAAACTTGCGTGCTCAACTCACTGTGCAAAGAGTCAGCAGTGCGCTGCTGATTCCTTATGTTGCGTTGCTTGATGACGGCGGGCAGGCCTTTGTTTATGTGGTGAACAATGGCGTAGCCAGCCGCCGCGATGTCAGCACCGGTGCCACCGATGGTGAAAAGATCGAGATCGTGGAAGGCTTGCAAGCTGGCGACCAAATCGCAGTCACCGGTCTTACTGGTCTCGATGACGGCATGGCGGTGCAAGTCCAGTGAAAGCGATTCTGGAAAAACATGCGCGTTCAATCTGGCTGCTGGTAGCCCTGTTCACGCTGGGCGGCGTGATCTTCGCGTTCAAGATGCCGGTGAGCCTGTTTCCGCCGATTGATTATCCGCGTGTGATTGTGAGCGTGGATGCCGGTGATCGTGATGCGGCGCAGATGGCCGCCGAGATTACCCGTCCGATTGAAATTGCGCTGCGCTCGGTGCCGGGCGTGCTGAGGGTGCGCTCCACCACCAGTCGCGGTGCAGCGCAAATCGCGCTCAATTTCAGTTGGGGCGATAACATGGTGGCGGCCTTGCTGGCCACGCAAGGCGCGTTAGCCACGCTCGCTACGGAATTGCCAAGCGGCATCCGCTTTGTGGTGTACCGCTCCGATCCCACAATCTTTCCGGTGCTGGGTCTCGCACTGACGTCCGACACGCTCGACCAACAAGCACTGCGCCAACTGGCTGAATTGAAATTGCGCCCCGCGCTCACTGCTGTGCGGGGTGTGGCAGGTGTCGACATTCTCGGCGGTTCGCCGCGTGAACTGGCGGTGGATGTGGATCTTGGCAAACTGCAAAGCTTCGGCCTTGGCGTCGATGATGTAACCACTGCTTTGGCCGGTGCCAACACCGTGGCGGGCGTCGGCAAGATGGAAGATCGTCATCGGCTGTATCTGGTGCTGGTGGAAGGTCGTCTGACTACCACGCAGACTTTGGCAGCCACGCCCGTGAAAGCAGCCGGGCCTGATGGCTTGGGCGCAGTCACTTTATCGCAGGTAGCCAGCATCTCTATCGCTGCTGAACCCAACTTCACCCGTGTGACTTCTGATGGCAAGCGCGCGGTACTGGTCAACATTCGGCAATCGCTGCGCGGCGACAGTGTCGCCATCGTCAAGGCAGTGTCAGCACGTTTGCAATCATTGTCGTTGCCGGTCACCGTCAAGGTCACGCCGTTCTATGACCAGTCGGAATTGGTGACAGGCGCAGCCGATGCGGTGGCCGAAGCCATCTTGCTGGGCTCGCTACTTGCAGGCGCTGTGCTGCTGTATTTCCTGCGCTCGGCTCGCTTGATGGTGATTACTGCGCTGATGTTGCCGGGTGTGTTGCTGGCCACGTGTCTGGCGCTGTTTGCGCTGGGTCTGGGTTTCAACATGATGACGCTGGGCGGCATGGCCGCAGCCGTCGGGCTGATCGTGGATGATGCAGTAGTGGTGTTTGAACACATGATGCGGCAACTGCAAGGCGGCAAAGCGCGCGATAGCAAAAGCCTGCTGCAGGCCGCCGCTGAAATGGAGCGGCCTTTGCTCGGCTCTACGCTCGCCACCATCATCGTGTTTCTGCCGCTCAGTTTTATCAGCGGTGTCAGCGGCGGATTTTTTACCGCGCTGGCCATCACGATGGTGCTGTCGCTGCTGTTCTCGTTGTTTTATGCACGCTGCGTAATTCCGCTGGTGGCAGCACATTGGCTGACAGCACACGATGCAGCGCAGGCTGAAAAAGCTGATGTGTCGATGCAACGGCTGGGCCGCCATTATCTGCGCTGGTATCAAGGCTTGCTGTCGAAACCGCGCCTGTTTGTGCTGCTTACCATGATGCTTCTCATCGTTGGCGGTGGGCTTGCGTGGACGCAGGTGAAATCAGGCTTCATGCCGACGATGGACGAGGGCGGTTTTGTACTCGACTATAAAGCACATCCAGGCTCGGCACTGGCTGACACCGACAACATCCTCGCCCACGTTGAACAACTCATCACCGCCATCCCCGAAGTAGCCAGCTATTCGCGGCGCACCGGCGTGCAACTGGGTGGCGGACTCACAGAAGCCGACGAAGGCGATTACTTCATACGCTTGCATGGCGGCTCGCGTCGCCCCATTGAAGAGGTGATGGCAGAGCTGCGCAGAAAAATTGGCATTGAAGTGCCCGGCCTGGAAGTGGAACTCATCCAGCTGATGGAAGATCTGATCGGCGATCTCACTGCGGTGCCGCAGCCGATTGAAGTGAAATTGTTCAGCGATGATCCCGCACAACTTGCCGACGGTGCCACACAAGTGGCTGCGGCGCTGAAGAAGATAGAAGGCGTTGTGGAAGTCGTCGATGGGCTACGTATTGCCGGTGATGCCCTTACCATCAAGGTGGATGCCGGTCTGGCCGCACAGCAAGGCCTCAATGCTACGAAGATCAGCGAGCAGCTGGAGCAGTTGCTGGGTGGACGCACAGCCACGCGCATTCGCTTCGGTGAGCAGCTGGTAGGTGTGCGCGTGCGTGCCGAAGCAGGCTTGCGCAGCCGCGCTGCGCAATTGGGTGAGTTACCGCTAAGCACGCCTGATGGCCACATTGTGCCGCTGAAACAAGTCGCTGCCGTTGTCAGCGATGCCGGCCAGCGTCAATTGACGCGCGAAGATCTGGCGCCGTTTGTTGCCGTCACTGCGCGGCTGGAAGGGCGTGATCTGGGTTCGGCGATGCAGGCGGTACGGTCAGCGGTCAGCGATTTGCATCTGGCCCCCGGCTTGCGTGTTGATTACGGCGGCCTCTATGCCGAGCAGCAAAAAAGTTTTGCCGACATGGCGCTGGTATTTACTGCTGCGCTATTACTGAGTGCGCTGCTGCTGACACTGTTGTTCGAACGCTTGCTGTGGACCTTGGCAGCCATCGCCACCGTGTTGTTGTCAGTGGCGGCTGTGTTGCTGGGACTGTGGCTCACACACACCGAGCTGAATATTTCCGCATTGATGGGGCTGACGATGGTGGTGGGCATGGTCACCGAGCTGATTATTTTTTATCTGTACGAGATTGATCGCAGCCAGCCGCTGGCGGTGTCGCATTTGCGCGAGGTGGGTCTTAATCGCTTGCGTCCGATTTTGATGTCGGCCTTGATTGCGATATTGACGCTAAGCCCGCTGGCACTCAGCCTTAGCCGGGGCGCAGGGCTGCAGCAGCCGCTGGCCACCGCCATTATTTTTGGCTTGCTCGCCGCCGTGCCTTTGGTGCTGTTGTTTTTGCCGGCGTTGATGACTTTGTTGCAACGCAGGTTACCTCTGCAGTCTTGAGATCAGTGGAGCACATAATGCGAAAAATACTGGCTTTTTTGGCACTTTTCTTGTTGTCGAGCCTGGCCGCTGCCGCTGGCGAATATGACGGTATCTGGGCATTGGATATCCCCGCCAACACTGATTTTTTCAGCATTCACCAGCAGTCAAATATCGTTATCGTTGCCAATCTCGACGATTCGATCGATGGTGGTGGCTGGGATGCCTATAAAGGCTTCATCAATGGAGACACGGTCACTGCCGATTTGCTGGTATCCACAGAAAGCAGTGGAAAAATTTCGATCCAGATAATTTTTACCAGTCCCAACAAGGCCATCTTGAAAATGGTGGCGTGCATTCCGGCCAAAGGCACACTTTGCCCTTGGCCTGTTGGCACGCAGCTTCCCATGATCAAAATTTTCTGACACGGGTAGCTGCAGCTATATCAAGGTTCATCAACCGGTGCAGCTGGCGAACCTTCCCAGCGGGTTGCGGCAGGAATACGTTCACCTTTCGCAACCAG
>CANCGR010000125.1 GCA_947377625.1 Gammaproteobacteria bacterium
GAATCCACATCCTTTTCCGCCGACATTACAGTGGCTACTACCTGCACTTCGATCAGAAAGCCTTTGGGGAACAGTGGACGGATCGGACGGTCAATCAAACGGGAAGTCAGCGTTTCTTTTTCGGTAGGACGACCTTCGCGCTTGAAGAAACCACCGGGGATCTTGCCGATGGCGTAGGTTTTTTCCTGGTAATGGACGGTCAATGGAAAGAAACCTTGATCCGCCTTTGCGGTGCGTTTTCCTACTACAGCTACCAGCACTTGGGTGTTAGCGATGGTAACCAGCACGGTAACGGCCTGACGGGCAATACGGCCCGTTTCCAGAACCACGGTATCGTTGCCGAATTTGAATTCTTTTCTGATTGGATTAAGCATGTGTTTTCCTAAGCGTATGAGCCTGGCCAGCCCAATGCTGGCCAGGAAAAGCGGAGGCTGCGATTAACGACGCAGGCCGAGACGTTGGATCAGAGTGTTATAGCGTGCTGAGTCCTTCCTTTTCAGGTAGTCCAGCAGTTTGCGACGGGTGTTAACCATGCGGATCAAACCACGACGGGAGTGGTGGTCATGATCGTGGGCTTTGAAATGGTCTTGCAGTTGATTGATGTTGCCGGTGAGCAATGCAACCTGGACTTCCGGGGAGCCGGTATCACCTTCGGCAAGGGCGTATTCACTAACGATTTCTGCTTTTTGAACAGCTGATAAAGCCATGATTTATCTCCAAAAATATGCGATTGAATGGTAAAGTCCTTATACATCCAGCTTAACCACGCATATTGATAGTTAACTGGTTCGTCCTTGGGTAAAGCGCCCCTGTTTAGGGCGCGCGAATGCTAGCACAGTCCCGGTGAGCCATGAACCTAAATTTGCCAGTCCAAGCTGTCATCTGGACTTGCCCTTCAGCCCAATGCCACCCCGGCACTTACCTCCTGAATAGCCCATGATCTTGAGATATTTGTCCATTGTCGGTCTGTTTCTGTTCGCCGTACTTCTGAACTGGCTGGCCCCGCTGTGGCTGGGCCACCTTGCCTCTTTGAGGGGGGTAGAGGCAACCATTGCGCAAACACTTTGGTGCCTGTGCCTGTTTCTGGGTTTTGGCTGGGCCTGCAGCAAGCTGGCTGAAAATACGATTTTCCCGAATTTCACACTGCAGTTGTTGGTCGGCGTGCTCTTGCATGATGCTTTAGCGCCATTGACCTCTGAGTTGCGCCTCGCGGTAGTAATTTGTACCGCGTTGGCCGCGATCATTCTCAAAGGCGGCGGCGATGAAGTGGAGCGCAGAAACGTCCGCAGAATTGCGCTCCCTACCCTGATGCTCGCGCTGCCAGGGTTTTTACTCACTTTTTTCGTGATGTATCAGGTTCTGACCCTGATCAGGCTTGATGGCGCTACTGCGGCGTTATTGGCCGCCATTATCAGTTCTACTGATCCGGCAGCGCTGATTCCCACTCTCAAATCCCTTACGTTCAAACACCAACACGGGCATCTGAATGATCTGGCGGTTGCTGAAAGCGCAGTCAACGATGCAGTAGGCGCTATTGTGACTACCGCATTGATTGCAATGGTGATCGCAGGCACGTCAGTAGATTCTCTTGGCTCGCTGATCTACGGCCTGATTGAACCTGCCAACTTGTTGCTGCTGGGCGAACAATTCCTGTTCGGCACTATCGCCGGCCTTGTGGGCTGGGGCTTCATGTATGGTTATGAGAGGCAGATATCCAAACATCACAGCGGCAAATCGACAGAAACTTCCTATGATTTTGCTTTCGTCATTGCCGTGCCACTGGCGACATTTCTCTTGGCCCAAAGCATACACGGCAACGGTTTTCTTGCGGCATTCATTGCCGGTTTGCTGGCCAACTACAACCACGCAGCAGAACGCTTCCACACCACGCTGCATGCAATGGAAATCAAAATCGAAAGCATTGGGAAACCCATTATCTTCATGATGGTAGGCCCGTTTGTGGCAGTCGACGATTTGGTCAAGACATTCTGGCTGGGCTTGATCGCAGCGCTTTGCTTCATGTTGATTGCCAGACCCATTGCCGTGTTCACTTCGCTGTTACCCACTGGGCTTACCCTGCGTGAAAAGTGGTTCATGTGCGCCGTCAGGGAAACCGGTGTAATTCCAGTCGTGCTGGCAGTGATCACTGCTGTGCAATTTCCGCAACTGACGTTGTTGATGCCGCTGACTGCATGGATCGTGATCTGGACACTGGGTGTATTGCCTGCGCTCACCCCTTGGTGGGCAAACAGGCTGGATCTGCTGCAGAAGTAACTTTCTCGGCAACCCACTCAGTGCTTGTCGGCCAACACACTTTTGACGGGCAGTGACAGAGTCTTTTTCTGGCCATCGGCAAACTGCAGTACGAGTTCAACCTTGCTGTCAGCTGCAAGGATTGCTGTCGTATTTTCCAACATCAGATGCATGCCGCCCGACTCCAGCACCACTGATTTATGAGCGGCAATTTTCAGGTTTTCCATATCCATCATATGCATCATGCCGTCGTGATTCATGGTGCTATGGAAAGTGACTTTGGCTGCTAGCGGAGTTGTAGCACTGGTGATTACGACATCGGCATCACCGGTATTGCTCAACGTCATATAAGCGGAAGTATTTGCAGTGCCCGGCAGTGAAGCACGCACATAGCCTGACTCCACGACGAGTTCAGCTTTTGCCAAGCCAGCACTCACTGCCAACACAAACACTGATATCAATTTTCCGGCATTACTCATGGAATCTTCCTTCTCAATCTCTTGGTGCTTTGCTGGGCGGCTTGGCATCGCCGCCACCCGCTGAGCTGATAATAATGCCGGGCACAGCCCCGGTTTCGATGTTGCCTCGCAAGCGATAACCGCCTACTGCTTCCCGCATGGTTTTATAGATCCAGCGCCCTTCGTCGTCCGTTCGGGCGCGAATAAGAAAGGTTCCGCCGGAGGCCTGAATCTGCCGAGCCACGTCACCCAACTCACGGATGAGCTGCAAGCTTTTTGTACTGAGAGCTGCAGGATTGAGCTCATGAATGTTTACCCGGTTTTTTCTGGCAGCGGTCAGTTGCGCTTTCACATCGGCAAGCTCTGGCAGATCAGGCCCCAAACGACTTGCCCGAGCAATATATTGCTCGGCATTGTCAAAGGATGCTCCCTTGATTGCAGCATCTGCCATCGTGATATAGCGCAGCGCAATTTCCTGAACTCCTTCCAAAGCGACTGCATTTTCAGGATCAAGGCGCAGCACTTGCTGATACAACTCATAAGCATTTCTGCCGGCTGGCAACATGAGCCTGCCACCTGCAAAAGCAGACTTGGCGTCATAAAGCATGTCGGCAAGTATGCGCTGCTTCTGCAATTGCTCTTCGTCCATCAGCACCGCCTGCTCGGGCTCAGCTTCCGGTTCTTCAGCAACAGGATTGCCGTGATAGACAAAGACACCCGAATCACTTTTGCACGCAGTCAACGACAGCAGCACTCCAACCAACAATAAATAGTGGCAGGCAAATTTCACAGCAGCCCCCGAAATGGCAGATATTCGAGCTCCTGACCACATTGCACTACCGTATTGACCGGAACCACTACTAACCCATCAGCCCATGAAAGCGAGGTCAAGACACTGGAACTTTGATCGGCAAACAAATTGGCAACTGCCTTACCCTCGCCATCATGTTCCAGCCGGACTCTCAGATATTCCTGGCGTGAACCCGCCTCGCTCACCGTGAAACCAACTTGTACTCGCAAAGACGGCTGAGCCCTCACAGCAGCGCCCTGCATTTTGAGCAAATACGGCTTTACGAGAATTGCAAAAGTAATGAACACCGCTACCGGATTGCCGGGCAAGCCAAAGAACGGCACTTCACCTATCTGACCAAAAGAAAATGGTTTGCCTGGTTTGATCGCCAATTTCCACAGCGACAGTTTGCCGAGCGCCGATACTGCCTCGCGTACATAGTCAGCTTCACCGACTGAGACCCCACCTGTGGAGATCACACAATCAGCATCGCGAGCGGCTTGCTGCAACGCTTGCATGGTTGCCTGCAAATCGTCACCGACAATGCCGGCCTTGATTACCTTCATGCCCAGTTGCTGCAAGCTGGCAGCCAACGTAAAGCTGTTGGAATCGTACAGTTGGCCTGGCAACAAAGGCTGGCCTTGCTGTTGCAACTCATCACCGGTATTGAGCAGCACTACTGTAAGTGGCTTGCACACTTCCACAGTCGCAAGACCCAGTGAAGCCAGCAGCCCCAGATCCTGTGGTTGCAATAGATGCCCCTTGCCAAGCACCTGACTGCCGGCAGCAATGTCATGCCCTGCGCGTCTTACATTTTCGCCGCTGTGCGGCGCTTGCAAAATGCACACTTCACTCTTGTTGGCACTGTTGGTGTTTTCCTGCATCACGACGGCTGTGGCCCCGTCGGGCAGCGGTGCCCCGGTGAAAATGCGCGCGGCAGTCCCCGACTCCAACGCGTGCCCCGGATGCCCTGCTTTGATGTACTGGCTGACTTTCAGCACGATGCCGTCTTGAACACAATCCACATGATTGACGGCAAAGCCATCCATCGCTGAGTTGTCGAACGCTGGCACTGCCATCGTCGCATTGATGTCGTGTGCGAGCATGCGCCCGAGTGCTGTGGCCAATTCCACACTCTCTATCTGGGGTTTGGGGCGGGCAGAAGCCAACAAAAAATTCAACGCGTCGGCTATTGGTGTAAGACTGCTGTGCATGAGGGAACTGCTCTCTTTATAATGATTGCCATTGTATCAAGTCGCTCCCCTCCATGATGTCGTTCCCGTGTCTCTGACCGAGCTGTTTTTTATCCCGGCAATCTGCTTCTTCGGCGGCTTTTTTTCGACCCTGGCGGGTTTGGGGGGAGGCCTGCTGGTGTTGGCTACTACTTCCCTGTTTTTGCCGGTATCCATCGTGGTGCCACTCAACGGTGTGCTGATCCTGGCCGGCCAGGTCACGCGCGTGGCGCAGTTTTATCGCCATATAGACTGGGACATTACCATTCCTTTTATTCCGGGCTCGATACTGGGCGCAGCGTTGGGCACTTTTGTCTACTTCGGTTTATCTGAAAATATTATCTCGTTCATCCTCGGCTGCGTGTTGTTGTGGTTCTGCTGGGTGCCCCCGTCCGCCTCAGCGCGCAATCTGGCTGCACGCATTCCGTTCCCGTTTTTCTGGGTAGGTTTTGCTCATACCCTGCTCTCAACCGTGACCGGTGCAGGGGTATTGTTCCAGTCAGTAATGGTGAACTCGAAATTAGGGAAAGAAGCTTTTGTTGCCACCATTGCCGGCACTTTACTGTTTATGGCGTTGTTCAAATCGATTGGTTATCTGGTTGCCGGCTTCGATTACTCGCCTTATTACGGGGTCATCGCACTGAGCTGGATCATGGGAATCATCGGCACGATCCTGGCAAAGCTGTGTCTGGATTCTCTGCCAGACACTTACTTCAGGGTTCTGATCAAGACAGTTATTTCGCTTTTTGCGTTGCGACTTTTCTGGAAGGTCGGCGCCTACTTTTGGGCTTCCGCACTTTGAGCGGTAGTTTCATGCCGTTGTCACTATTTTCGATCGCTGCAGTTATTGGTGCAGCCGGTGCTCCTGCATCCTGCAAGTGATAAAGCTGGCGCAACAGCGTTGATACCGCAGTGTTGCGCGTGCGCGGCTTGATGCCGAAGGTTTCAAACACCTTTTGTACATTGAGAACTGTGTTGGCGATATAGGGCAGCTTTACTGGCAGTTTGACGATCTGCAGCGTCTTCAGCACCGCTTGTAATTGAGTGTCGTATTTGCCGGCTTCCTGCAGGAATTGTTCAACGAAGGTTTCCTGCGTAAGCGGTTGCTGGGAGCAATAATGATAAGTGCCCCATACGTCAGCTGCACAATCCAGCTGCTGGGCGATCGCCAGCAACACTCTTGCTACATCAGAGGCTGGCGTTGGGCTGAAGCGGTTGTTGATTAGTTCCAGACGACCATTCTGCTCTTTGCAGCTGTCGATATGCTTCTGGAAAAAACCTGCATCATGCTCGCTGAATACCCAGTCGGTGCGCACAATGATATGCGTAGGCAGCGCATCCTTGATTGACCGCTCGCCATACCACTTGCTGCGCCCATAGCGACATACCGGGTTGACCGGATCTTCTTCGCTGTAGGGATGCACTTTCAGACCGTCAAAAACGAAACTGCTGGAATGATGGATCAACGGCAGCGCCAGATGCGCACACACTTCAGCGAGCACTGCCGGAATCAGCGAGTTGTATTCATCACACAAACGGGCAGCGTCGGCATCTTTTTCAGCAAGCTCAAGATTGCCGTAACTTGCGACATTGATGATCTGGGTTGGCGCATACTGACTGACAGCTTTGGCAACCTCCATTTTTTTCTGGAAGTTAAGCTCGTCAGTATTCAGGATTTTGTGTTCGACATTCCGCTCTACCAACAGCGTTTGCAAGGCCGCCCCTACTACACTGTTGCCACCTACAACCAGCAGCTTCACCGCCAATGCACCCTCGTATCTGCTGTAGTCACACTGTAGTCACACGGTTATCACAATAGAGCCAATCGGAAATTCCAATCAGAACGGAATATCGTCATCGAAGCTGTTCACTTCCGGAGCTGACTGAGGAGCGGGAGCAGGCTGACGCGCGCCACCGGCATTGGAACTGCGAGCTCCACCACCTGACTGCCAGGCTCCACCTTGGGAACCACCACCTTGATTGGCTGCACGACCGCCGCCATCACCGTCACTCATGCCTTTGCCTTCACCACGACCATCCAGCATTTGCATCTCGTTGGCGATGATCTCAGTGGTATAACGCTTCACACCATCTTTTTCCCACGAGTTGGTACGCAGACTGCCTTCGACATAGATTTTGGAGCCTTTCTTCACATACTCGGCAACAATCTCCGCCAGCCGCTGGTAGAACACCACGCGATGCCATTCAGTACGCTCCTGATTCTCGCCGGTATTCTTGTCTTTCCAGGTTTCGGAGGTGGCAATGCTGAGATTGGTGACAGCGCCGCCACTGGGCATGTAGCGGGTTTCCGGATCTTGTCCGACATTGCCCACCAGGATTACTTTATTGATGCCTCTGCT
>CANCGR010000126.1 GCA_947377625.1 Gammaproteobacteria bacterium
GCTGGGCTTTGGTGCCGATGAAAATGTGGATCATGCTGCTGCCTTCTGTGATGATGGCGCTGACTTTATCACAGCAGGAGGAATGCACAGATGTCCCGTATCGCCCGTTTGCTGCAACGCTTTCTGCTGCTGGCGATTCTGGTATTTGCAGCGGTGTTTTGCTGGCTTAACCGCGACACGCTGGCGCTCACTGCCAGGCTGTCTGTGTGGCAATGGCTGTGGGTGGTGCTGGGTTATCTGGGTTGCTACTGGCTCAATGCACTGATGGCCTGCCAGGTGCAATGGCAGCGTGGCACCAAACCCACACTGGCAGAGATGCTGGTGATTAATTCCTACGCCTCCATTCTTGGCTATGCCACGGTGCTGCGGGCCGGCTACTACAGTGGCAAGCTGTGGTTCTATCAGCAGCGCTATGGGCTGCCTGCCAGCATCAGTTTGGGCTTGCAGGGCTGGGTAAGCCTGTTAGTGCTGTCGGGCAATGCCTTGTTTGGCCTGTTGTTCGGGCTGTGGCTGCTGTTGGGCCAGCATATGCACTTGCCGTGGGTGCATTGGCTGTTGGTGCTGGGCACCTTGCTGGTCGTGGTGGCGCTGTTGCTGCTGTTGTTTGTGTTGGCTGAACAACGCTGGTTGCCGGCAGCGCTCAAGCGTTGGCTGGGCAACATCAAGGCCGTGGTCACTGCCACCAGCTGGCGCGAGATCTGGCAGCTGAATCTGCAAGCGATCCTCAATATTCCGTTGCAGGCGCTGGCGCTGGGCGTGCTGTGTTCTGTATTCGGTCTCGATATTCCCGTTGTGTATCTGCTGTTGATGGCGGTAGTGGCCAATCTGTCGCTGATTATTGCATTGACGCCTTCCAATCTCGGCGTCAGGGAACTGGTGCTGTGGCAATTGCTGGCTGATCTGCAATTGCCGAAAGTAGAGCTGTTAGGGGTGATGATGGTGGATCGCCTGATCCAATTCGTGATTCTGGCGTTGATCAGTGCGGCGGGTTATCAACTGCTGCAAAAGCGTCCCCAGACACAAGCCGGCAGTGATCATGCATAAACATGGATTATTCAGTTATCTTCGGAAAAAACTTTAAAAAACCGCTGTCTGTGTGCGCAAGTTTCCGTATAATTTGCCGCTATGACTGCAAATCAAGACGACATCGACGACATCCCCAGCCTGGTCCCCGAACGTGACGAGCTGGTCTTCCACCGCAAACAAAAGCGGGGCACTTCGCAGCCCTCGCGTGGCGGCTCTGCCTCTGAATCTGTTGCAGCTGGCACCAGCGGCACCGTGATTTTTTTCCTTACGCTGTTGTTCCTTGGCATGTGTGCCAGCGGCGCTGCCGGCTATTACTTCTATGAGCAAGGCGAGCAAAGCAAGGCGCAATTGCTGTCCGCCACCAACCGCATCCTGTCGCTGGAAGGCACCTTGAACCAGATGGGCGAGAGCACCAAGCAGTCGGCCATGGGCCTGATGCAAAAAGTGGATTCCAACTTTACCGAAATCGACAAACTATGGGCCGCCCGTAATACGCTGCGCACCGAAGTGGAAAAACAGAGTGTGGCGCTGACAGCGGTCACCAAAAACGCCAATGAACTGGAAACCGCAGTCAACAACCACGGCACCCAGCTCAATCAGCACAACGCTCAACTGGCGGCAACGCAAACCAAAATTGACGTGATCACCAGGAATACCGCCGGCATGGAAAACCTGGGCCAGCAACTTACCCAGCTCAATGCCGATCTCAACCGCGTCAAGGTAGCCATGAACAAGCTGGAATCTGAGACCAACAAGCGACTGGGTGGCACCGAGCAAGACATCGAGTCCATCAATGTCTACCGTTTGCAGACCAACCAGACCATCGCCAATCTGCAAAACAGCATCAACGCGCTGCAACAAAAAGTCGGTAAATAGTTTTACACGTGATTATCGGCCTATAATCACTTCAAATTTGCGGACGTGGCGAAACTGGCAGACGCACTGGATTTAGGTTCCAGCACCTCACGGTATGAGAGTTCAAGTCTCTCCGTCCGCACCAAATTCATGAACCTGCTTTTTTACGATTTTTCCACAGTTACACATTGAAATTTTTCGCCTTCGCAATGATCTAAGGATTCGCATATCCATAGACTTTGAGGAGGTCATATGCAAAACAAACTTGCTCTTACACTGGTTGCTGCCTTGTCCCTGGCAGGACTGGGCTTGTTGGGTTGGCAGAGTTGGAACACCCGCCAATTGCAACAACAAGTCGTTGCGTTGCAGCAGCAACTGGCAGCACAAAATAATTCGCAGTCGAGTGTTCCGCCCGCCCGCAACAGCCCGCTGACGGCACCGCCCAGTGCGGCAATGCCACCGCCACAGAACTCACCTCTGGCACCACAAAGCCAAGCGCCGTTCAATCCTCCGGCCAGCACCGATCCGTTGTGGGGAGGCCAAGACCCGTTTGCCGACATGCAGCGCATGCAACAACAGATGCATCAGCACATGCAGGATCTGATGTCGGGTCTTGGCTTCGACAAGCCGGGCACTTCCTTGTTTGACATGGATCCTTTGCAGGGCGGCCTGGGTTTCGGCAGCAGCATGGGTTTTGGTGACGATCCCAAATTCAACTTCAAGGAGAATGCTGACAACTACCAGGTGATTATCGCGATTCCGAAAGACAGCAAGGTCGAGCTGAAAACGCAAGTGCATGGGCGTGACCTTACGGTGGAGGGCAAGGTAACCGTCGAGCAGCAGAACCAGAATCAGGGCAGCAGGTTCCAGTCACGGCAAACGCGCCAGTTCGCACGCACCTTCAACTTGCCCGACGATGTGGATGAGCTTGGCATTCGCACTGAAACGGCAGGCGAACAAGCGGTGATCATCTTGCCAAAAACCGACAAAGGCCATAAAGCCGGCGCGTCGGCCAATCGCCCCTAAGTATTGGCTGGCTATCAGAGTTGCTGTGGCCAAGGGCTGGGTGCCTTGGCCATGGCGACTTTGCCCAACAGAAAACACTGGCGATCCAGCTTGCCTTCAAAATCGAAACCGGTGGTCTGGCGCGTGATATCGACAATGTCCGTAGTCTGCAGATGCAAATCGAACAGCTTGAATTTGCGGTTGTTGGTGCTGAAGTAAATCTTGCCGCCCGGCCTTAACACTCGCAGGCATTCATTGAGCAGTGCCGGGTGATCGCGCTGCACGTCAAACACGCCCTGCATTTTCTTGCTGTTGCTGAAGGTGGGCGGGTCACACACGATCACATCCATGCTGGCACTGTGTGCCGTTGGCAGCCAGGCCATTACATCGGCCGCGATGAAATCAGCGCGGTTCACCGGCAAGTTGTTGAGCCGGAAATTTTCCATGGCCCAGTCGGTATAGGTGTTCGACAGATCCACTGTCACCACGCGTTTGGCGCCCCCGAGTGCAGCGTTGACCGAGAACGAGCCGGTGTAGGCAAACAGGTTCAATACGCACAGATCGCGGCTTTGCGCACGCACCAATTGGCGGGTGGGGCGGTGATCCAGGAACAGGCCGGTGTCGAGATAATCCGACAAATTAAGCAGGAAACGTGCACCTTGCTCGCTGACTATCAAGCTGCTGCTACCTTTGGCATCATGCTGGTACTGATCGCGGCGGTCGGTAATGACAGAGCGCTGCTTGATGTGGATATTGGTCACCGGAATATCCAGCACCGTGCTGATGCAAACGCAACTTTGTTGCAGCCAGCTTTGATGTTCTGCTTCAGTAAGCGTGTGGTTGCGCCGATATTCCGCCACGTGCACGTGGGTTTCGTAGAGGTCGATGGCCAACGGAAACTCCGGCAGATCGAGATCGTACAATCGGTAACAGCTCACATTCTGTTGCCGGGCCTTGCGGCGGCGGTGTTGCCAGACCTTCAGCAGGCGGTTGCTGAACATCGTGTATTTTTCGGGAAGTGAATCCTGCATCGGAAGCTCTGTCTGCAATAAAATGTTAAAACTGCTGTAGTAAAAAAGCGGTAGTAAAGAAGCGGTAGTAAAGAAGTAGCGAGTCAGGAGTAATAAAAGTGTCTGTTACCGACAACGTGCTGGAATTCCTGGAGTTCATGGAAGCCCAGGGCAAGCAATCAGTAGGAGCTTTGCTCGACAGCCTGCTGCAAAAAAGCCGCGACATGACCCGGGCTGAAGCGGGCACCATCTTCATTCTTCACACTACCCGTGGCAAACGCCACTTGAAACCCGTGTGTGTGCAAAATGATGCAGTCAAACTCAAAAAAACCGACTTCGACATTCCGGTTGGCAAGGGCACCATCGCCGGGCATGTAGCTGCCACGGGCGATATTCTGTTGTTGCGTGATGTCTATGCCATTCCTGCTGCCAGCGCTTACTGCTTTGACCCTAGTTTCGAACGTCACGATTATCGCACGAAGTCGATGCTGTGTTTCCCGTTGCGCAACTACCAGGACCGCATCATCGGTGTTGTGCAATTGATCAATTGCCGCCCTGACAAACGCAAGGCACCAGTGTCGTTCCCGCGCGAGTTCGTCAAACTGGTTACGCCGATTGCACGCGTGGCCGGCGGCTCCATCGAGCGCGCCATGATGCTGGAACGCATTGAACAGAAGAACCGCATCCTGCGTGACCGCAACCGTTTGCTTGCCACCCAGCGGCAACAGATCATCGACTCGCAACACGAAACCGAAGAAGCCTTTCAGGTGTCGATCCGGCTGTTGGCGCGCGCTGCCGAAATCCACGATGAGGAAACCGGGCAGCACATCGTGCGCGTCAACGAATACAGCTACGTGTTGGCCCAGCTGGCCGGCATGCCGCCTGCTTTTTGCGATGAAATCCGTTACAGCGCGCAGTTGCATGACGTCGGCAAAATGAGTGTCGATGCGGCGGTGCTCAAGAAGAAAGGGCTGCTCAACCAGGCCGAGCGCTTGGAGATGGATCAGCACACTGTCTACGGGTTCCAGATTTTGTCAGCGTCTGCGCGTTTGACGATGGGCGCCGAAATTGCGCATTACCATCATGAGCGCTGGGACGGCACCGGCTATCCGGCCGGGCTCAAGGGTGAAAATATTCCGCTGTCAGCGCGCATCGTGCAAATTGCCGATGTCTATGATGCCTTGCGTTCCGAGCGCCCTTACAAGAACGGTTTCACGCACGCGCAGACGGTGAAGATCCTGACCGACGGTGATGATCGCATCAATCCCAAGGCTCACTATGATCCACGCCTGTTACAACTGTTCACCACCAACCATCAACTTTTTGCCGATATCTGGAACCGCTTGCATGATTGACAACAAGGGTGTGCCTGCCGCTTTCGCCGCACGCATAGGCGCATTCATACTGGTCCTGGCCACTGGTCTGGGCTACCAACAGGTACTGGCGCAAACAACAAGCGCGATCGTCAATTCCGAGCCCGGCAAAAAAATCAGTATTCCCCGTTTGCAGCAAGCCGCGCATATCGACGGCAAACTTGCTGATGGCGAATGGACACAGGCCGCGTTGGTCGATGATTTCTACCAGAATTTTCCGGTGGAATTTGCCAAGCCGACCCAGCGCACCGAAGTGCGGGTGTATTACACCGACGACGCCTTGTATGTGTCGGCGCGCATGACGGAATCAGACCCGTCGCAAATTGCCGCGCGTGTGCTCAGACAAGGGCAGACACTGGCCTCCGATGACATATTTGCGCTGATACTTGACCCTTATCTTGACCGCCGCAATGGTTACCGCTTTGAAGTGAATCCCAACGGTGTGCGTTGGGATGGCTTGTTCCAGAACACTACTGATGTTGAAGGTAATTGGGACGGCATCTGGGAAGCAGCGGCCACTACCGACAAGGATGGCTGGTCGGTGGAAATCAAGATTCCGTTCCAGACTTTGTCATTCAATCCTGACTCCGACACCTGGGGCATCAATTTTCTGCGCGTGCGCCGCAACACCAATGAAAGCATCGCGTGGCTGTCGCACAATCGTGAAGTGAATCCGAGTGTGGCCGGCATCATGACCGGCCTCAGCGGTTTGAAGCAGGGCGTAGGGCTGGATGTGGTGCCGTCGTTTTCGATGTCGAAGCGACGCAAGTTTGATCCGGCCGGTGCAGATACCAACAAATACGAACCTTCAGTCGATATGTTCTACAAGGTGACGCCGCAGCTGAATGCATCGCTCACGCTCAACACGGATTTTTCCGCGACCGAAGTTGATGACCGGCAGGTCAACCTCACCCGCTTCAACACTTTTTTCCCGGAGAAACGTGATTTCTTCCTGCGTGATGTCGATATTTTCGAATTCGGGCAGATAGGCTCCGGCGGCTTCAACCCGGTATCTGGCACCGGTTCGGCGGCAGCGCCCACGCCCGCCAAGCAGAATGCACGGCCGTTTTTCTCGCGCAAGCTGGGGCTTGATAGTTCCGGCTCGCCGGTCGACATCATCGCCGGCGGCAAGCTCAGTGGTCGTATCGACAACTGGAACGTGGGTGCGCTGGTAATCAAACAGGATGAAAGTGCGGTTACTGGTGTGCAGTCGCGTGACATTTTTGTCGGTCGCACGGTGTTGAACGTAGGATCACACACGCAAGTCGGCGCCATCCTGACGGACGGCGATCCACTGACCAACCGTGACAATACGCTGGTGGGTACCGACATCCGTTATCGCAACGCCAATATCTACGGCACAGCGTTGGAAACTGTGGCGTTTTACGAGCAGACCAAAAGTGAAGGCGTAAGCAACGATGACAACGCCGCTTACGGTTTTGGTGTGGTGGTGCCCAACAGTCAAGGCTGGCAAGGGCTTTACAACTACCGGCAGGTGCAAAGCAATTTCAATCCGGCGGTGGGTTATGTCAATCGCACTGGTATCGAAGACCACCATCTGATGTTCGGTTATCGCCACTTTCTGCTGCCGACTGATTTTTTTCGCTCGGTCTTGTTCGCGTGGGAAGGTTATCGCGCTGAAACCCTCAGCGATGGCAAGCTGCTGACCGAAAACCTCGGCCTGCGTGTTTCGTCTTTCACCAATACCAATGATGCGGCTTTCACGCGTTACATTTTCAACAAGGAAGTACTGGCCGTGCCCTTTACGATCTACCGGGCAACCGATGGCAAAAAGACCATTGTTATCCCGGCCGGTGAATATCC
>CANCGR010000127.1 GCA_947377625.1 Gammaproteobacteria bacterium
ACGTACTCATACATTTTGTAGCCGGGGCGGCGGGCATACATCCAGGTCCACTGCCAGGGGGCCGTCAGGTATTCAGGGTCAGTTACTGTCACTTCATCCACCATGTGATCCTTGTCGATCAGGTGAATGCGTTCGGCAATGTGCATCGCCGCTGAGTGGGGCACGTTGCGGAACAGGATGTTTTCCTTGATGCCTACTGTTTCAGTCACCAGCGTGTCGCCTTCCCAATGGCCGCCGGAATGGCCCCAGAAGCGTGGCTCTGCGTCCTGCCAGGCCGGGATCTGCTCATTAAGATAGATGCGGCGAATCTGTTGATAGGCTTCCTGAATGATGGTGATCTGGCCATTGGTCTCCAGCACTTCCATCGGAAACATGCCCTGCATCATCGCCGGCATACCGTCGGGCAGGCAGTGGGTGTAGCCGGTGGCGATGGGCTCGCCACGCTTGTCGGCATCCGCCATCTTGGCACGCAGTTCTTTCCAAGGGCCTAGATATTCAGGTTTCAGCGGGGGTTCGGAGATCGGCTTGGGCGGATCAATGGTGCGCTCCAAAGGATCAACCTGACCCGGGTAGGCGAACCATTTGCCATCGATGCCTTTGGCTGCCGAAGACGCAGCAGCCGGCGCCACGGCAGCTTCCTGTGCAACCGAAGCCGTCTCTTTATTGTTACAGGCGGCCAGTATCAATACGGAACCAGCCAAGGCAATGCGGGTAAAGCCGGTGGGGAATAGGTTTCTCATGATCGCTTAACCCTCCACCAGTGCCGGATCAGGCGGCCCGGCCGGGTTGCCGTTACCCATCTTCCTGCCATCGGGCAGCTTCACTTGTTTCAGCAAAGCCCCAGGCTGGCCGGAATGCAGTGGCGCCACGATGACAGTGATCTCATCCCCTACCTTGATCATATTGAAGGTCCAGCCTAAGCGGCCAAGGATGCTGATGTTGGCGCACTCAATCGTCCAGTGTTTGGCCTTGCCATCCGCGCCCTTGCCATCCATTTCAATGTAGACGTGCGGGTTGGTCCAGTCGAAGCGGCTCACCTTGCCGGTGAACTTGATCTGCTTTTCGTTGTTGTACATCGCAAAAGAGTGATGGGCGAATGCTTGCGGAATCAAGCCCGGCAGGCTCGACAGCAACAGCAGTACCCAAAGGGTGCGCAGGCGTTTGGTCATTTATTTCCCCTGAAATTGAATGTTGCCCGCGTGAGCGGGTGAATGCATGTTGTAAGACGGTGCTTTGGGCCGATGCCGGCTTGCGCACTCTGGTTTGAACATGCGCTGGCAGCATAAACCCGCTGTTGCAACAGGAGCAACAACGGCAGCAACAACAAGGCAGAAAAAAGGAAAGCCAATCAGCAATTTCCGGTCAGCTTGGACACCTGTATCAATGGTGGTAACTTCCCAAGCCTTGGCTGTTTCACGGCAAAAACAAAGTAGCCGGTCATATGCTCGAATTCCTTTTCAAATATCCCCGGCAAGCGTTTGCCGACAGCAGCTTTGTGTTGGCCAGTTCCTGGCCACTGTGGTTGATGTATGCGCTCGGCATTGTGTGCGCAGCCTTGGTCATTGCCGGGCTTTACCTCAAACGTAATTCGTTGAGCCTTTGGCAGTTGACCACACTAGGTTTGTTGCAACTACTAATGCTGGCCACGGTGCTGTTTGTGTTGTGGCAACCGGCGCTGGTGAATGAACGACTGCTGCAAGGTGAAAACACCGTTGCCATCATGCTGGATACGTCAGCCAGCATGGCGCAGACCGATGTGGAAGCCACCCGCATGGCGCGCGCGCGCGCGCTGCTGAGCCCCGACAGTCTGCGACCGTTGGCAGAGTCCTACAAAATCGCGCCCTATGCGTTTTCCGATCATGCCGAAGCACTGGCTTCGTTCGATGAAGCCAATCTTCCCGCGCCAGGCACCGCCACAATATTGGGCCAGTCGATTCTGCAAACCTTGCGCGGCGCCGGCACCGCCTCATTGGGCGCAGTGATTCTGATCAGCGATGGCGCCGACAACAGCAACGCCATCAGCCAAAAAGAACTCAGTGAAATCGCCGGCTTCGGCGTGCCAATCCACACAGTAGGCATTGGCCGCGAAGTGATCCCGGAAGATCTTGAGCTGGAAAGTGTGCAACTGCCCAACAAGGCACTGGCTGGCACCACTCTTACCGCACGCGTCACCATTCGCCACGACCAGGGCGGCATGGCGCGCATCAAGGTTTATAACGGCGACACCTTCCTGGTTGCCAAAGAAGTGCAGCTCGATGCAGCGCAGAAATCGACGCAGGCTTTTATCAACATTGAAGTGCCTGCCCCTGGCCAGCTTGATTTGCATTTCAAACTGGATGCCATCAACGGTGAACATAACCTGGCCAATAACACACGCAGCCACGTAGTGGATGTGCCGGAAGGCAAATACCGCATCCTTTATGTCGAGGGCGAACCACGCTGGGAATACAAGTTCATGCAGCGCGCGCTCAACGATGACCCCAGCATCCAGCTCACCACGCTGCTGAAAGTCACGCCCAACAAGTATTACCGCCAGGGCATCCTCAATCCCAAGGAGTTGGAAAAAGGCTTTCCCACCGAAAAACAAGACCTGTATCTCTACGACGCGCTGATCATCGGCAGCATGAATGTGGCTGAGTTCACGGCTGATCAACAACAGCTGATCCGTGATTTTGTCAGCGAGCGTGGCGGCACGTTGATGATGATGGCCGGCTTGCATGGCCTTGGCTTGGGCGGCTGGGGCGAATCTGTCGTCAATGAAGTGTTGCCGTCACGGCTGTCGCTGAAAGAGGATGCCTTCGTGCGTCAGCAAGTGCCGGTTGTGCTGACTGCCAGCGGCCGCACCTCGCCGATGCTGAAGTTCAGCGACAGTGACAGCGAAAACGTTAAACAGTGGAGCGATATACCGCCGGTCGCTGATTACCAGAGCATCGGCACCTTGCGCCCAGCCGCCACCACGCTGCTGGAAGTCACCGTCGACGGGCATAACCAGCCACTGCTGGTCACGCAGCCCTATGGTCGTGGCCAGAGTTTCATCCTCGCCACCGGCGGCACCTGGCGCTGGCAGATGAATCTGCCGCTGGAAGACATGCGCCATGAAACATTCTGGCGCCAGTTGGCGCGCACGATGGTGGCCAATGCACCGCGTCCGTTTGAAGTGAGCTCGGTGGTGGAAAACCAAACCATCAAGATCAAAGCCGAGTTGCGCGACCCTGACGCTGCCGAAAACAAAGGCGTTGCCATTACTGCCGTGGCGAGTTCTGCCAACGGTGAACTGGTGAATCTGGAGATGATTCCGGTGGCAGGCAGAGCCGGCATGTTTGAAGCGGCTTTCACGCCCAAAGGCGAAGGGCTTTACAACATCGAAGCTATTTCACGCAAAGGCAACAAACTGGTGAACTCGGTGCGCACTGCCACGCGCTATGAGCGCAAAGAAGAAATGTTCAACATCCGCCAGAACCGCGCACTGCTGGAACGACTGAGCCAAAGCACGTCGGGCCAATACTGGGAGCCGTCGCAATGGCGCAAATTGATCGAGGCCATCAGCTATTCCAAGGCCGGCATCACCGAACAACAGATCAGTTACTTGTGGGATGCGCCATTTTTCTTCTTGTTGCTGGTGCTGTTGAAAACGGCTGAATGGTTGCTGCGGCGCCGCTGGCGTGTGATCTAGGAGCCAAGTAATGAAATTGACCACCATGCTTCGCAGTTCTGCCCGCCTTATGGTTGCCGCATCGGTTGCTGCGCTGGCGGTGGTGCCGGCATTGTCGCAGGCGGCGCTCTACATCAGCGTTGTGCAAGGCTTGGGCGGACAAGCGCTCTATGACGAACAGTTCAATGACATGCGCAAGAAGATTGAAGCAGCGTCCGCCACCATCACCGATGCCGACAAGGTCTATTCATTTTCGGGTGAGCACGCTACCCGCGCAGCGCTGCTGAAACATTTCACTGAGCTCAGCAAAAAGATGACGGCCACTGACCGCGCGGCAATCTATTTGGTTGGTCACGGCAGTTTCGATGGTGACACTTACAAGTTCAACATTCCCGGCCCTGATCTCACTGCAGCCGATCTGAAAAGCATCCTCGAACATCTGCCCGGCAAGAATCATTTTCTCGTCAACACCTCGAGCACCTCCGGCGCGATGCTGGAAACGTTGGTCGGCAAAGGTGACAAGGCCAGCAATCCCGCTTATGTCGTGATCAGTGCCACCCGCAATGGCAACGAACGCAATGCCACGCAATTCGGTCGCTTTTTTGCCGAGGCCCTGCGCAACAAGGATGCCGATCTCAACAAGAACAACAGCATCAGCATTCAGGAAGCCTACGACTACGCCGAGAAACAAGTGGGTGCGTATTTTCAGGATGAAAGCAAACTCTCGACCGAACATGCCCAGCTGCGTGGCGAAGGTGCCGCGCAGTTCAACCTGGCCAGACTCAATGCCGCTGAACAAAAAGCAGAACTGGCCAACGCCAGTGGAAAACTTGCGGACCTGCTGAAGAAACGCAAAGACCTCGAAACAGAAATTGAAGACCTGCAAGTGCGCAAGGGTCAGCTCAGCAATGCGGATTATCTTGCCCGCTTCCAACAGCTGATCCTGCAAAGTGCTGAATTGAGCGAGCAGATTGAAGCCGCGCAAAAATCCAACATCGCGCCCAAGCCCGCCTTTGAACCGGATGCCGCAATGCCGAAACCGCCAGGAGGCCCGCGTGTGCCCTGAGCAACGGCAACAGCGCAGCAGCATGCTGGCAGTGGCAACACTGGCGCTGGCGATAAGTGCCAGCGCTGCGCTCGCGCGTGAGCCGCTCTATGGTGCGCTCGACAATGCCGCATTGCTGCGTTGTGAAGACCAGTTCTGGCATGGCCACCTCAATGAAGCCCGGAGCTGCTACCAGTTATTGCAAGCTGCGCAAACGCCAATCGCGATCCGCGCCGAAGCGAATTGGGCCCTGGGCGACATGCAAGGCGCCAACAGCCTGTTTCAGGAAGCGGTAAAAGCCGAGCCCAAGAATGCAATGTTGCGCGTGCGTTGGGGTGAGCTCTATCTGCAAACCTATCAATATGACGAAGCCGACAACCTGTTTGATGAGGCACTCGCCATTGATGACAAAAATGCCTGGGCCAAGATTGGTTCCGCTGAAGCCTTGTCCAAAGGCGGTGGCGACTCGGCTGCCATCAGCAAACTGATGGAAGACGCTGTTGAAAACATCGTGTCTCCGCCCGGCGTGCGTTATCGCGGCCTGCTGATGCTATTGCACAACGCACTCGGCAAAGACCAGTTTGAACAAGCCGATAAAGTCATCAAGGAAGCGCGCGACGCAGCCGAGAATGGCAAGCTGCCGCAATTGGAGTTGTATGCACTGGAAGCGGCCAATGCGTTCATGACTTTCAAACCCTATCAGTCCTTTATAGACAAAGCCTTGAAAGAAGACCCGGCCTATGGCGACGCTTGGGCGATACCGGGGCGCTTTGCAATGATGACGCGTCGCTACCGTGAATCTGGCGCCTTTTATGAAAAGGCCGTGGTTGTGCAGCCCGATCACTGGCAGGCGCATCTTGAACTCGGCCAGAACTACATGCGGCTCAACCAGATCAGCCCCGGCGTTGAACATATTCACACGTCATTCGACGGTGACAAGTTCAACCCTACTACCATCAACCTGATGCGCATGCTGGAAGTGTTTCTTAACCAGACTGAAGTGTTCAGCTTTCCCAATCCGCCGGAAGGTCCGTTCCCCAAGCTGAGTTTGCGGCTCAACAAATCCGAATCCAACGTGATGAAGGATTATGTGCGTGAGTTGGCCGAAGCCGGCATGGCCAGCTACCAGACGCGTTACCGCTTCACCGCAAAAGAGCCAGTGGTGATCGAGGTTTATCCTAACCATGAAGATTTTGTCGTGCGTTCGGTCGGTATGCCGGGTGTAGGTTTGCTGGGCGTGACCTTCGGCTATTTGCTATCGATGGATTCACCCACCGCGCATGCGCGCAGCGAGAGTTATCACTGGGGCACCACGCTCTGGCACGAGCTGGCACACGTTTACACGGTAGAGGCCAGCAACCATCTGGTGCCGCGCTGGTATACCGAAGGCATTTCGGTGTTTGAAGAATGGCGCACCGGCCCGATCCCCGGCCGGAAGATTCCACTTGATGTTTACAAGGCCATGGCGGAGCACAAGTTTCTGCCGGTGGAAAAACTTGATGACGGCTTTATGCGACCCACGTATGAAAACCAGGTGATCGTGTCCTACATGCAGGGCGGGTTGGTGATCGATTTTATCAATGAGGAATTCGGCTTCGAGAAAATCGTCGACATGCTCGAGCTGTTTGGCAAAGGTGTGAAGCTGAGTGAAGCACTGCCGCAAACGCTCGGCATCAGCGTTGAAGTGTTCGACAAGCAGTTCAAACAATATATCGACATTGAATACGGCAAGCTGCTGAAGAATTTGCCCGGCTGGCAGGAAGACCGCAAAGCGGCGTTCACTGCGCTGGAAAAAGAAGATTGGAAAGGCGCAGTGGATGCTGCCAAAAAAGCGGTGTTCAGCTTTCCTGATTATGTGGAGCCCGATGCGGCGTACATTGCACTGGCACGCGGCTACTCGCGACTCAACGACAAGGACAACGAGTTCAAGACGCTGGAGACCTTTTGGCAGAAAGGCGGCTATGCCTCACGTGCGCTGCTGGCGCTGGCCAATGACTACATTGAGCGTGGCGATAGTGAACACGCCTTTAAAGTGCTGAAAGATGTGGTGTGGGCAGATCCTTTCTCGCAAGATTTGCACGTCAAGCTCGGCGATCTCTACATGACGCACAATGAGCCAGCCAAAGCACTGCGTGAATATCTGGTGCTGTTGTCGCTCAACCCGCCCGACAAGGCCGATGCCAATTACAAAGTGGCCACGGCCTACAAGGCGCTGAACGACAAAAACAAGACCATGGAATATGTGATGGCCGCGCTGGATGTAGCACCGCAGTACCGGCCGGCACAGTCGCTGTTGCTGGAACTCAGCCGCAGCATCAACAAACAATGAGCTCGAAACCAACATTGAAACATCAGACCTACAGGACGAAACCATGAGTGA
>CANCGR010000128.1 GCA_947377625.1 Gammaproteobacteria bacterium
GCTGCACAGCACAAACTGCAATCACCGTTCGCACTTACCGACAGCACCAACTCCACGCCGGGCATGCAGCATGTAATGACGCTGCAGAAGCAAATTGCACAGCAGCATGTAAAGTGCCTGCTGACCGAGCCGAGCGAAAACCATCAACAACTCGACACGATGATTGACGGCCACAAACTCAACATCGTCACTGCCGATGTGCTGGGCACCGCACTTGTGCCAAGCGTCGATGCTTACGCTCAGCTGTTGCGGCAAGTGGCAAGCGCAGTGCAGCACTGCATGGGAGATTAAAATGAGTGAAGTTGCACCACTGGTCCTGGTGGATGGTTCGTCGTATTTGTTCCGCGCCTATCACGCGCTGCCGCCGCTGAATAACAGCAAGGGTCAGGCCACTGGCGCTATCAAGGGCGTGATCAACATGATCCGCAGTTTGGTCAAACAGAATCCGCACAGCAGGATTGCGGTGATCTTTGATGCCAAAGGCAAAACCTTTCGCGATGATATCTATCCTGAATACAAAGCCAATCGCCCGCCGATGCCGGATGATTTGCGCACACAGATCGAGCCTATCCTCCAGATCGTGAAAGCGATGGGGCTGCCATTGTTGGTGATCGATGGCGTTGAAGCCGATGACGTGATCGGCACGTTGGCACAAGCCGCTTGGCAACAAAAAATTCCGACGCTTATTTCCACCGGCGATAAAGACATCGCGCAGCTGGTGAATGAACACGTGACGTTGCTCAACACGATGACCAACGAGAAGCTTGACCGCGAAGGCGTCATCAAAAAATTTGGGTTGCCACCCGAGCGCATCATTGATTACCTCGCACTGATGGGCGACAGCTCCGACAACATTCCCGGCGTGCCCGGTGTGGGCCCGAAAACAGCGGTGAAATGGCTGCAGGAATACGGTTCAGTGGATGCCTTGGTAGAACAAGCCGACAAAGTGGGCGGCAAGGTGGGCGAGAATCTGCGCAACAATATTGAGCTGCTGCGTTTGTCGTACAAGCTCGCCACCATCAAGCTCGATGTTGAGCTCGGCTTCGGCCCGCAAGATCTTGCACATCAACCTGAAGACAAGGATGCCTTGCTGGCGTTGTTTCGCCATCTTGAATTCAAAGGCTGGATTCAGGATCTGGAAGCCGAAGGCGCGAAAGCGGCTGTGCCAACACAACAACAGACAACACCAGCTGCTGATGCCCCTGTCGCAGAATCTGCACATGCCGAGCCGTGGCTCGCACCAGCAACTGAAGACTATCGCACCATCAACACCACTGAGGCGTTGCAACAGTTCGTGCAACAACTCACTACTCAAGCACATCTGGCCATCGAACTGGTTACCGATGATGCGCATTTCAAACAAGCGCAGATCATCGGCATGGCGCTGTGCAACCAGAACGCCATGGCAATCTATGTGCCGCTGGCGCACGACATGCTGGGCGCCGAAGCACAGTTGCCGCTGGATGCTGTGCTTGCCGCGCTGAAGCCCGCGCTGGAAAACCAGGCACTGTTCAAGGTTGGGCACGACCTGAAATACATCTCGCATGTGTTGCGCCGCCATGGCGTGCGGCTGCGCGGTCGCCGCTATGACACCATGTTGCAATCCTATGTGCTGGATTCAGTAGCGCACAAGCACACACTGGAATTGTGCTGCGAGCATTATCTGCAGCAAGCGGCGCCCGATGTTGAGAGCGTGCTTGGCAAGGGCCGCAACAAACTCACCTTCGCCCAACTCGATATCGCCAAAGCCACACAATTCGCCGCGCGCCGCGCTGCGTTGGTGTTCAGGTTGCATCATTATTTAACGCAGCAATTGGCTAACACCGGCAAGCTGGCTGAAGTCTATCGCTATTTTGAAATTGCGCTGTTGCCGGTGTTGGCACGCATGGAAGATGCAGGCATCAAGGTGAATGTGTCGGTGCTCGCCATCCAGAGCCAACAACTTGCAGCACGCCTGGTGGAGCTGGAACGCAAAGCCTTCGAACTTGCCGGTGAAGAATTCAATCTTGGCTCTCCTGCGCAATTGCAGAAAATATTTTTTGAAAAGCTCGGTTATCCGGTGATTTCCAAAACGGAGAAAGGTCAGCCCTCCACCGCCGAGCCAGTGCTGCAAGAGCTGGCGGAATCCTATGAATTGCCGAAGGTGATTCTTGAGCAACGCGGTCTGGCCAAACTCAAATCAACCTACACCGACAAACTGCCGCTCGATATCCAGCCCGATACTGGCCGTATTCACAGCACCTTCCAGCAAGCGATTGCGGCTACTGGCCGGTTGTCGTCAATGGACCCCAATCTGCAGAACATCCCAATCCGCACCGAAGAAGGCCGTCGCATACGCCAGGCGTTTATTGCCGATGCTGGTAACGTCTTGTTGGCTGCCGACTATTCGCAAGTAGAGCTGCGCATCATGGCGCATTTGTCGAATGATCCGGGCCTGGTGCGCGCCTTTGCCGAAGGCCTCGATGTGCATCGCGCCACCGCCGCAGAAATTTTTGGTTGTGCAGTTGATCAAGTCACCCACGACCAACGTCGCAGTGCCAAGGCCATCAACTTCGGGCTGATTTACGGCATGTCAGCTTTCGGGTTGGCCGCACAGCTGGGCATTGGTCGTCATGAAGCACAAGAATATGTAGAGCGTTACTTCCAGCGCTATCCCGGCGTGCGTGACTACATGGACAACACCCGCATGCTGGCCGCCGAACAAGGCTATGTCGAAACCCTGTTCGGGCGCCGGCTCTATCTGCCCGACATCAAAGCCCGCAACCAGATGCTGCGCAAAGCCGCCGAGCGCACCGCCATCAATGCGCCGATGCAAGGCACGGCCGCCGACATCATCAAGCAGGCAATGGTGGATATTGACCACTGGCTGAAAGTAGCCAACCTCAATGCCCGCATGGTGCTGCAAGTGCACGATGAGCTGGTGTTTGAAGTGGCTGAAACCGACTTGGGTTTGTTGATGGAAGGTGTCAGATTCCGCATGGCCTCGGCGGCTTCGCTGTCGGTGCCGCTGGTGGTCGACATGGGGCATGGCCGCAACTGGGATGAAGCCCATTAGCTTTTACCAAATTTCCCATTCGGCCCGAAGCATCGCGAAAAATGCTGTTTTTATGGGAACTTTCTGCCTGAGCACTGCTCAAAGGGAGTGCAGGCTGGTTTTCTCCCCGATTTTTCCAGACTGCAGTGTGAGTGATTGCTCCTGACCATAACCAGCATCAACCAGCATCAGGAGTCCGTAAGCCCCGACTGTCCTCTCCTACGGTCGGGGCTTACTTCTTTATATCCAGTGATGAACACTACCGCTTATTCCTCGCCCGCAGCTTCACCCTCTTCGGGCGCAGCCTCAGATTCAGTCTCACCCAACCAGCCATTCAAACAAGCCTTGAGCTCATCAACGCCTTGGCCGTTTACCGATGAAAACAATTGCACGCTGATCAAGGCCGCGTGCTCTTTGAGTTCCTTGCATACCTGCAACAGCGTGCTCTTGGCAGCACCATAGGCCAGCTTGTCGGCCTTGGTCAGCAGAATCCGCAGCGGAATGGCGGCTTTGACACACCACTGGATCATCATGGTGTCGCTGTCCATGAACGGGTGGCGGATATCCATCAGCATCACCAGCCCTTTGAGGGGTTCGCGTTCTTCCAGATAGCGCACCAGTTGTTTCTGCCACTGCTGTTTCTGGCTGGCGGAGACTTTGGCATAGCCAAAGCCGGGCACATCGACCAGATAGCGCCCGGGCAACAGCGTGAAATAGTTAAGCAACTGGGTGCGGCCCGGGGTTTTACTGGTACGAGCCAGCTTGTTCTGGTCAGTCAGGGCATTGATGGCGCTGGACTTGCCGGCATTGGAGCGGCCGATAAAGGCCACTTCGGCCACAGAATCATCCGGGCAGAGCTCAAGCTTGGGGGCGCTGATGAGGTAAACAGCCTCACGATAGGGTATAGAGATAGGCACTTCGGGGGGTCCTGGCGGGAAACTTGGGATGTATTGGGCTCCTAGAGTACAATGCGCCCGCCCAAAAGTACCCGTATTCCTCGCAAAGGCGCAATTATCGTGACTATTCAGAATTTGGTGAAAAGCGTTGTTTCTGCAGCTCTCCTCACAGCCCTGTCTTCCACAGCAGCGCTGGCCGAAGGCTCTGTTCAGGCCGGCCAGGAAAAAGCCGCCACATGTGCGGCCTGCCATGGCGCCAGCGGCAACGACAGTGTGCTGCCGAATGTGCCCAAGCTGGGCGGCCAGGGTGAACGTTACCTTGTGAAGCAATTGCATGAAATCAAGGCGGAGATCCGCAAAGTGGCACTGATGACTCCCATTGTCGCCAACATGAGCGAACAGGATATGGCCGATGTAGCCGCGTATTTCGCCAGTCTGCCCGCCGCGCGCGGCGCCGTGGAAAAATCCAAACTGGCGTTGGGCGAGAAACTCTATCGTGGCGGTGATGCCAAGCTTGGTGTACCGGCTTGTTCCGCCTGTCATGCCCCTGATGGCAAAGGTAATGTCTCGGCCGGCTACCCCGCTCTCAGCGGTCAGGACACCCCCTACGTCGAGGTGCAGTTGAAAGCATTCCGTTCCGGCGACCGCAACAATGACCAGTCCGATGTGATGCGCATGGTCAGCGCCCGCCTCAACGACAAAGAAATTGCGGCACTGTCATCCTACGTGGCTGGCTTGCATTAACGGATTTTGAATTACCGCCCTGCTTCAGTACGGATTCAGCAGGAGTAAGTATAAAGGGTGCCAGGTGGCGCCCTTTTTTTTGGAGCGGGCTTCTGGGGTTGTGGCATACTCGCGCGCCTGTAACTTTTGCCGGTTTTTGCGGTCTGAAGCGTTACCTTGTCATTTTTCGGGAGATACCATGAATAGTTTCATCAAACCCCTGTTTTCGCTGGCGTTGTTGCTGGTCGCTGGCGTCACTATGGCGCAGCCGGCGCTCTATGTGGACGGGACTCACTACCAAAGCCTGCCCAAGCCGGCCCGCACCGGTGATCCCAACAAAGTCGAAGTGACCGAAGTGTTCTGGTACGGCTGCCCGCACTGCTACGAATTTGAACCTTTGCTGGATAGCTGGATAGAGAAACTACCTTCGGATGTAGCCTTTGTTCGCAGCCACGCCGTATGGGATGCCGCGACCAAATTCCATTCCCAGATTCTTGCTACTGAGCAGGCGCTTGGTTCGTTCGACAAGACCCATCAAGTGGTTTTCGACGCCATTCACAAACAACGCAAAAGACTGGTAAGCCAGGAAGAAGTGCGTGATCTGTTTGCCACCCAAGGCATCAGCGCAGCCGATTTCGACAAAGCCTGGACCTCGTTTGCGGTGTCTTCAAGCGTCAAGCAATACGAAGTGCGCATGAAGGACTACCAGATCGACTCCGTGCCTACCTTGATCGTCAACGGCAAATACAAAGTGCTTACCGGTGAGGCGGTGCCTTCCCATGCTGCCATGTTGAAAGTGGTGGATTTCCTCATCAACAAAGAACGCACCAGCGCCAAGCACTGAGCAGCGATGGTTACCGCAAACGCTCATCGCCTGCGCTTTGGGCGTTTTTTATTGCCGGACTTTACACAAAATCACAGATAAGCCATTAGATTCCGCTGGTTACGAACGCTTTATAAAATTAGACTTAGAGTTTGCCTGACCGATTCAGGCCTTGCTGCTGCTTAAGCCTATCTCGACAAGGATTGCTCCAGGCCCACCCAATGAAGGCACTACGCGCAACATTGAGCAAGTATTCGCTGGCGGAATTAATGTCCGCCGGGCGCTTGTTGCTGGCCGATTCAGTGCATCAGGACATTCTGACGACCATCACTTGTTCGCTGGTGTTGCAGGATGGTCTGCTGATCAATACCCAGAATGGCGAATACCGGCCGGTCAATGTTGAGTCCGGTCAAAGCCGTGAGACCGCCATTGCTCAAGCAGCCAGACAGTTAGTGCTTGCTCGCACCGAGCAGCAAGGCATTCTGCTGTTGTTGCCGCCCAGTGAATTCATCAGCTCGCGTTATCAGCTTTCACTCAAGGGTGAGAGCATGGTGCGTTCGGCGATTGCGCTGCAGGCGCACACGCTGATCCCCGCCTATGACGATGCCCTGTTGCTCGGCATCAACGCCCACAGCTCTGAAGGCATCGCGCTGTGGTATCCGGCGCGCGCTGCTGAAGCCCTGTTCCTGGCATTCCAGGCAGAGCAGCTTTTTCTTGCCGCAGTGATGCCGCGTACCTTGGCGCTGCCCACTGCCGACCAACAGCAACAGGATCTGATTCTGCACGATGAAGACGCCACCCATGTTGCCCAGCTGGAACTGCGGGCAGGCGTGGTGTGTTCACAACTGGTGATCACCCGACACGATCTGGAGCAGGTGGCCTTCGCCGAGCAATGGCAAAGCGAAACCGCCAAGGCCGCGCCGGCCCAGCGCATCCGCTGCAGCAACCGCGATTTCTGGAACAGTAAACGCAGCTGCATTACCCCGCAGGAAAACTACTGTTTCTTCCCGAAAGGGGCGGAGCTGTATGGCAAACAAAGACTGGTGCAGAAGCAGAAGCGTTTCGCCACGATCGCGGCCGGCGTATTGGCTGTGGCCTTGTGTCTGCCGTTCGTCGGCAATCTGGCTCAGAGCCTGTGGCTGCAATCGCAGGTTGAAAAATTGCGCGACGCTTCCACCGATGCGCGTCGCAGTCAGTCAGCGGTTTATGCGATGGAAGACGAGTGGGGAGCCATTGCCACTTACCCGCGCCAGAATGTCAGCAAGGTGCTGCTCACACTTAACCAGTCCATCAACAGCTCGCTCACCACCTTTGCGCTTGGCAAGGGCGTGGTTGACCTGAGCGGTTCTGCACAGGACCCGGCGCTGCTGGTGGAGCAATTGGCCGAGCGTGAAGAGTTTCATGATGTCGCCCAGAGCCGCAGCAGTTCCGGTGGCGAGGGTGGCAAGCGCGGTTTTGGTATCCGGTTCAATCTGAGTGGCATCGATTACAAAGGGTATGAAAGCAAATACCCGGCGGTGAAGCAGTGAGCGCCCCTTCCCGATGAAACGTAACGAAAAACAATTGGTGATGGTGTGTGCTGCGCTGGCCGTGCTGGTGT
>CANCGR010000129.1 GCA_947377625.1 Gammaproteobacteria bacterium
CCCCGAGCAACGTGCGGGATTGCAGTTCGAGCAGGTATTTGACTATGAACAAGTGCTGGTAGTCGCACGCAATCATCCACTGGCCAGCGTCAAATTCGTGGAACCAGCGCAGTTGGCCAATGAAGTGCTCATCACCTATCCGGTAGAAACTGACCGGCTCGACATTTACACGCAGTTCCTGACGCCGGCCGCCATCAATCCGCGCGCGCACAAGGTGATTGAATCCACCGATCTGATGCTGCAAATGGTGGCAGGTGGTCGCGGCGTGGCGGCTTTGCCGCGCTGGCTGGTGGATGAATATGCGGGCAAGATGAAGGTCGTGCCGGTGCGATTAGGCCGCAAAGGAGTGCCGAAACAGATTTATCTGGGGTTTCGTGAGGCAGATGCCGGCATGCGCTATTTACGGGAGTTTATCGGTACTGCGCGTAGTCTGGGGCTGGATAATATCCCCGTGCGGAAAAGGAAATTGTGAAACCATGATTCACGTCAACGAACCACTGCTGGATGGCAATGAACAGACCTACGTGGCTGAAGCAATCAGCTCGGGCTGGATTTCCCATGCCGGCAAGTTTCTCAAACGCTTTGAACAAGACTGGGCCGCTTATTGCGGCCAGCAACACGGCATTGCAGTAAGCAATGGCACGGCAGCGTTGCAGGTGGCTGCGCGTGCATTGAATCTTCAGCAAGGTGATGAAGTGATCATGCCCACCTTCACCATTATTTCCTGCGCACTGGCGATTGTAGAGTGCGGCGCCACACCTGTGCTGGTCGATGCCGATCCGCACACATGGTGCATGGATGTTTCACAACTGGAGGCGAAAATAACGCTGCGTACCAAGGCCATCATGGTAGTGCATATTTATGGGCATCCGGTGGAAATGCAGCCGGTGCTGGAGCTGGCCAAAAAATACCAGCTCGCGATCATTGAGGATGCGGCAGAGGCCCATGGTGCGCAGTGCCTGGTGAATGATGCAAGCGGCGGCAAGGCTTGGCAGCGCTGCGGGTCGTTTGGCACGCTAAGCACTTTCAGTTTCTACGCCAACAAGATTGTCACCACCGGTGAAGGCGGCATGGTGTTGACCTCTGACGATGCACTGGCTGCGCGTTCGAGAGAACTGGCCAATATGTGTTTTCAGAGTGAGCGCCGCTTTTATCACACCGAACTTTCCGGCAATTTTCGTTTTACCAATTTGCAGGCGGCGCTGGGTGTTGCGCAAATCGAACGTATCGAAACCATCCTCCAACGCAAACGCTGGCTTAGCAAAGCCTATACGCAGCGGCTTGCCAGGTTAAAGGGAATTCAGTTGCCGGTTGAAAAGCCATGGGCACGCAGTGTGTTTTGGATGTATGGGCTGGTGCTGGATGAAAGCACAGGTCTGGATGCTGCAACTTTTGCAAAAGAACTGTATGCGTTGGGCATTGAGACGCGGCCGTTCTTTCTTGGCATGCACGAGCAGCCGGTGTTCCATCAGCGCAGTTTGTTTGTCGGTGAACACTATCCGGTGGCAGAGCGCATTGCCAAACAAGGCCTGTATTTGCCGAGTGGCCTGGCGATTACTGCAATGCAGGTGGAAGCAGTTTGCGCTGCTGTCAGCCAGGTGCTTGTGAAGCACGCTGAGGTGGCTGCATAAATTCCATGCCGATGCTGCGGGTAGATAAAGTTTCAGTCGTGATGCCTACCTACAATGAAGCCGGGCATATTGGTGATCTTGTTGCGGCAACGCTGGCAGCACTTGAGCAGTGCCACTTGCAGGACATGGAAATCATTGTGGTAGACGACAACTCACCCGATGAAACCTGGAAAATCGCCGAAGCAATCAGCAAGCAGGATCACAGAGTGAAGTGTATTCGCCGCCTGCAAGAGCGCGGGCTGACCAACTCGTTAACGGAAGGCATAAGCAATGCGCGCTTCGATATTGTGGTGTGGCTTGATTGTGATTTCTCCCACCCTCCCGCAAGAATCCCGGCTTTGCTTGGCAAGTTGGGCGAAGGCTATGACGTAGTGGTTAATTCACGTTACATCAAGGGCGGCAGTGAGAGCCGGCAAGGCAAGGGTGGTGCGCTGCAACTTATGTTCAGCTTTATGTTGAACAAGCTTGCCTGCTTTGTGCTGGATTCACGCTTTACCGACTATACCAGCGGCTTTGTGGTGGTGCGTAAAAGTGTATTGGACGCCATTCCATTGCGTGGCGACTATGGCGAATATTTCATGGACTTTCTATACAGGGCCATCAAACAAAATTACCGCGTGTGCGAAATTCCTTACCACGCGCAAGTGCGACGCTCAGGTGAATCCAAGACAGGCTCAAGCTTGCTGGACTATGCACGCCGTGGCAGTAAATACCTCGCCACGCTAGTGCGCTTGCGTGTGAATCAATCATGAGTCTGCAGCAACGCGAAGCCGGCAAGCGTACGACCGCTGAATATTTTCGATGGCTGTTGCTGCTGTTGCTTACCCATGCTGCGCTGGCACTGCCGGTGGCCCTGCTGATTAACCGCCCGGTTGACTACAATTACGATGAGCAAGGCTGGCACTATCCGAATGTGCTGTTGCTGGCAGAAAAGTGGCCTGCTCTGGATTGGCAGCACGACATGCTGTCGGAAATTGCGCCAGGCTATCTGTATTTTCTGGCGGGCATTTCCCAAATTACCGGCAGCGATATTCACACGCTGCGAGTGATCAATATTTTGACAAGCCTGGTCCTGCTGGCATTGCTGTTCGCCAGTTGTGTGCGCACAGTGAAGCCGCGCCTGGCTTGCCTGCTGCTGCTGCCGCTGGCGACTTCCAATTATTTCATCAAGACCTCCGCCTTTCTTTACACCGATAACGCGGGTCTGTTGCTGGTTGCGGCCGCGCTGTTGCTGACGACACGCGCGAAATTGACTACGTTGAATTCGGCCAGTGCCGGTGTGCTTGCCATGTGTGCAACGCTTTCCCGGCAAGTCCACTTTTGGGTGGTGGGGCCTTTGTTATGGCGGGCACTGGAACCGCTGGTGGTGGCGTTAAGCGCGCGTTTTCTGCCCGAAAACTATCAGAATACGGATAAACAGGCGTCGCTGGCATCGGTGTCGCGCAGCAGTATTTTCCACGCAGTAGTAATGGTGGCGTTGCCAGTAGCCGCACTGGTGTTTCTGATATTGCAGTGGGGAGGCATAGTGCGTGAACCCTGGCGTTCAGAAATCATGACAGTTTCCACCGCAGCATGGGCTTATCTGTTGGCACTCATGGCGGTATTCGCGCCATTCTTCCTGATGCCAGTTACCGGCATGAAGAATTTGTTGCAGCAGCACAGCACAAAGTGGGCAATGTTGGCGGGCACTGCGTTCGGGTTGTGTACTGCAGTGGCTTATCCCAACGCGTACAACGAAGACGCCGGACATTCTGGCGGAGTGCTTTGGCAGGTGGCGGCACAGTTGCCGGTGCTGGCGGAGCGCTCGCTGTTGTTCTTGTTGCTTGCCCCTGTGGGCGGTGCTTTGCTGGCGCTGACGCTATGCTGGCTGCACCGGCAGCGCGGCTATTTGATCAGCCTGCGCTGGTTGATCTGGGTGTGCGCCTTTGCATCGACCTATGGGGTTCAGACCTATGTTTATCAGCGCTATTTTG
This sequence comes from Gammaproteobacteria bacterium, assembly GCA_947377625.1. Classification (GTDB taxonomy): domain Bacteria; phylum Pseudomonadota; class Gammaproteobacteria; order Pseudomonadales; family Pseudohongiellaceae; genus CAILUG01. The sequence goes on from CANCGR010000129.1 coordinate 3,605, forward strand.
AGGCGCCGTTGCTGATGTTTCTGATGCTCGCACTGGCCTTTGGTCTTGACGAAAAAAACCACAAGCCTCTGGCCGCCAGCCTTGGCGCACTTACGTTGCTGCAACTTGCGCTCACACTAGGCGGCTTTTATCCCCTGCTGCCTTGGTAGGCCGCCAAACTGCCGTAAATTCAGCGCCATCAAGCGTTTTCAGGTGTTGCCGTAGCTGCGATGGGCAAGCGGGCCCAGAATCTTGCGCCGCCGCCAGCAAGGTTGTTGCAGCCAACACAGCCACCATGCAGCTCAACAATTTTCTTCGCAATTGACAAACCTAGGCCAGTGGAGTGCTCGCCTGCGGTAGGGCGTGCACTCAGTTTCTGGAACTTGCCAACCACTTTTTGCAGGTCATCGGCGACAAGGCCAGGCCCTTCGTCTTCGACGGCAAATTCCATCCACGGCTTTTCAGGCAATGGTGCCAGGAAGATGCTGATCCGGCGTTCGCCCGGTGAATACTTGATGGCATTGCTGATGTAGTTGTCAAACGCCTCCTGCAACAGGTCGGCATCGCCGCTTACCATGAGAGAGCCCACCACCTGCGGCACCAGTTGCAGCTGTTTCTGTGCCGCCAGCGGGGCATTGACTGCCAGCAGCAAACGTGTGGTTTCACCGAAATCAAACGTGCGTTTGGTTAGTGTGATATCGCCATTGTCGAGACCTTCGCTGTCGAGAATACGTCTGACCAATGCAGCCATGTGTTCCGACGATTCCCTGATGTTGTATAGCGACATCAGCTCTTGCGCCGCATTGGCTTTGCCGCTGGTGCGCGAGTGGATAAGCATGGAGGTCATCGAGGTAATCCCGTTGAGCGGGTTCTTCAGATCATGCGAGGCGATTGACAATATTTCGCTCTTGGCCCGCGTGGCGTTTTCAGCCTGCTCCTGGGCGTTACGAGCCTCTTGCAGGTTGGTCAGTACTTGTTGGCGCAGTTGCATGCTGACCCGCGCCAACATACCGCTGATGAAGAACGACAAAACCAGTGCCACATAGCCATAGGTGCGGATCATCGTCAGTTCATGCACATAATCGTTGACGTTGTAGTCAATGCCGATAAAGCCAACGAACTGCCCTGCGGCATCGAACAAAGGCGCGTGGCCACTGACAAACTGGCCGTATTGATCAGTGAAGGGCGTAGGGTCAACATAGCTGCGGCCGGCTCGCAGCGTGCGTAGCAGCTCGGCATTTTTTTCAGCACCGTAGGGGAGCTCGTAGCTTTCCAACAGCGGCGAGACACGAATGTCGCGCCCCAGCGCTTGCTGCACGCTGCGAATCTGCTCATCGGCAGCGGTGTCCAATACAAACGATACCTCGTCATTGCCTGTGACACGCAAGGTGTAGAGGTATTGAGCCAGCGGCAGATTGCGGTGAAAGCGAACCAGCGGCGCCAGCACCGCACGGTATTGCGGTGAATTCATCTGCCCGGCGTCCTGCAGGCGCTCGTGACTTTCCACATCCACCACCGTAGCGGCCGCTTCGCTGATTTCGCGGATGAAGGTTTCCAGCATGTCCTTCTGAACGCGTGCCGCTTGCGAGTAGAGATAAGCCACTACCAGGCAGGTGCCGCCGAAGATAAGCGTCCAAACGGCAATGCCGAGCGCACGCGGCGGCAAACGGCCAAGCATCATCGACAAGGAAAAGGGGGTGTGCGTGCTGCTATGGGTCATGGGTGTTGCATCCAGCCTGACTTGTCTTGCATGAAACCTGTGAGAGGGTAGGCAAGGGCGCTTCCTGCCCGAGCGCGCATTGCAGGGCACTGGCGTGAAAAAGTCTAGTGATCAGGGCAATGTGCATAATGGTTACAAATTCGGGTGACAAGGGCGTTGGGCCTCCTTAGCGTGTATAATTCATGCCCCGCATACAGGTTACCCCCATGAATTCCCCCAATATCCCCACGTTCAGCGAATTGGCGCTGAGCCCGGCCGTGCTGAAGGCGATCGAAACCATCGGCTACGAGCGTCCTTCTCCCATTCAGGCCCTGACCGTACCTCTGTTGCTGGCGGGCAAAGACGTGATCGGCCAGGCCCAGACCGGCACCGGCAAAACCGCTGCCTTTGCGTGGCCGCTGCTGAGCATGCTCGACCTCGACCAGAAAGACCCGCAGGTATTGGTACTGACCCCGACCCGCGAACTGGCCATTCAGGTGGCAGAAGCTTTCCAGACTTACGCCGCCGCCATCAAGGGTTTTCATGTGTTGCCGGTCTATGGTGGTTCCGATTTCCGTGGCCAGTTGCAGGGATTGCGTCGCGGTTCGCATGTCATCGTCGGCACGCCCGGCCGCGTTATGGATCACATGCGCCGTGGCACGCTCGACTTGAAAGGCCTGAAAACGCTGGTGCTGGACGAAGCCGACGAAATGCTGCGCATGGGCTTTATCGACGATGTGCAGTGGATTCTGGAACAGATGCCCGCCAAACGACAGATCGCGTTGTTTTCGGCCACGATGCCGCCGGTGATTCGCAAGATTGCCAGTCAGCATTTGCACGAACCTGAACACATCACCATTGCAGCGAAAAACGTCGAAGCCGACACCATTCGTCAGCGTTATTGGCCGGTGAGCGGCACCAACAAGCTGGATGCACTCACCCGCATTCTGGAAGCCGAAGAATTCACGGCGATGATTGTGTTCGTGCGTACCAAGATCCTCACGGTGGAACTGGCCGACAAACTGAATGCGCGCGGTTTTGCTGCGTCTGCGCTCAATGGCGATGTATCACAGCAATTGCGTGAGAAGACTGTCGACAAACTGCGCAAAGGCAGTCTCGACATTCTGATTGCTACCGACGTTGCTGCTCGCGGCCTTGATGTGGAACGTATCAGTCACGTCATCAACTACGACATTCCGCAAGATGTGGAAACCTATGTGCATCGCATTGGTCGTACTGGCCGTGCTGGCCGCGAAGGCGATGCGATTCTGTTCGTTGCGCCGCGCGAGCAGCGCATGTTGAGCACGATAGAACGCGCCACCCGTCGCAAAATCGCGTTGCTGGAACTGCCCTCTACCGAAGTGATCAACGACAAACGCATTTCCAAATTCATGCAGCGCATCACCGATACGCTGGCGCAGGGCGATCTCACCGAATACACCCAGATAGTGGAACGTTACCAGCGTGACCACAACGTGCCGGCGCAAGAAATTGCCAGTGCCTTGCTGTGCATGGTGCAGGGCGACACGCCGTTGTTGCTCGACAAGAAAGACCGCAGCCACAAAGCGACAGCCTACCCAACAGATCGTGAAGACGCGGCTCCACGCCAGCGCCGTGAACGCAAGGACTCGCGCCCGAGCGAGCGTTCAGAAGCGCGCAGCGAAGAACGTCCCGCAGAACGCAGCTTTGAACGACCTGCTGAACGTTCGGCTGAACGGCCTTTTGAACGCAAAGCAGAACGCAAGAA